>JAUVSX010000483.1 GCA_030596915.1 Chloroflexota bacterium
CCGCCCAGTGACCCTGCGTCGCCCAGCCCCTGAAATGCACCTTGGCAGTTTCGGCGAACCGCAGGAACTCCCAGGTCGTCATTCACTCCTTGGGAGCGCCAGAGCCCGAGACCACCCGCCGCGCCGAAGCTGCGGAGGCATTTCAGTCTTGGGGCCAATGCCCAGTGTGACCCAGTGAGTCTCCGCCGCGCGGTGACCCTCCGTCGACCAGTCCCTGAGATGCACCCGATTGCGCCGGAACTGGAACACACCCGAGACAGTCTTGTGGACTAGGGTGCCTGCGATAGGCTCGCCCGATGGGCGACCATCTGGGAAGCGAGCCGGATCGCCTCAAGCAAGCTCTCCTCGCTCGCCACGCCTTGCCAGGCAATGTCGAAGGCGGTGCCATGGTCCACCGATGTGCGTACGATCGGGAGGCCCAGGGTCACCGTCACGCTGCGCTCGAAGCCGTGGGTCTTGATCGGGATGTGCCCCTGATCGTGGTACATCGCCACGACGGCGTCGAACTCGCCGCGGATGGCGCGGAAGAAGACGGAGTCGGCAGGGATGGGGCCCTGGGCGTCGATCCCCTCGGCGACCGCGCGATCGACGGCCGGCCCAATCTGCTCAATCTCCTCTCGTCCGACCAGGCCGCCGTCGCCACCGTGAGGGTTGAGCGCAGCCACGGCGATCCGCGGGGCCGGCATGCCCATTGAGCGCAACCCCTCGTCGGTCAGGCGAATCGTCTCCAACACGCGCTCGCAGGTGATACTCTCCGCAACCGCGTGCAGCGGGAGATGACGTGTTACGTGCACGACGCGCAGGTCTGTCGTGGCCAGCATCGTGGTCACGCGTCCCACGCCGATCAGTGCTGCCAGCATCTCGGTGTGCCCAATGTAGGGAATCCCTGCCGCACTGAAGGCGGCCTTGTTGATCGGCGCGGTGACTATAGCGGCGACACGGTCCACCAGGGCCAGCTCGACCGCTGTCTCTATGTAGGCGGCTGCGGCCTGACCCGCACGGGACGAGACGGTGCTGCGCTTCAGGTCGCTGAGGTCCACCTGGCGGAGATCCAGCACGTCCGGCCGCGAGGGATCGAAGCGCGCTTCATCCACGCTGGCGACAGGATGCAGGGTCAACGGGGCCGCTATCAGAGCGATGGCGTCAGCCAGCAAGCCAGCGTCGCCCACCACTATGGGCCGGCACAACGCCCAGACCTCGTCGCCCGCCAACGCCTTGGCGATGATCTCTGGTCCCACCCCGGCGGGGTCGCCCAAGGTGATAGCTATGACTGGGTGTTCATCCATAATCTGAGCTCCAACTCGATCTCGTCCCGATCCGCGATCCGGGGATCACCCGACGTCGCGTCGTGTGGCGGACTGCAACGCATCGCGAGCGCGCGTGTGCCGGGGTGAGCGTACGGCCACCGATCGTGGACCGGTAGGCGCGGAGCGTTGCGTCGATAGGCGCTCCACTGGCGGGTGCCCTGAACAACGAGCGGGCCCGCCAACTCAGGACGCGGTCTTTGACCCTGGTCCCACGTGTGCTAGAATTATAGCCCCCGCGTAGGGCGCAGGCAACAGGCGTAGACCGCAGGACTGGGCACCCCTCGGCGGGGTTGAGCGCACTTCAACGATGAATGGCTACGAACCATCCACCTGGCGACTGCTTCGATCGAATCCGGCTGACGGCCCCACGAACATGGCGGTGGATGAGGCGATCCTGCGCGCAGTCGCCGCCGGGGCGGCACAGCCGACGCTGCGCTTCTACGCCTGGGAGCCGCCCGCCCTCTCGCTGGGCCGCGCCCAGCGGGCGAGTGACGCAGACGGGCAGGCTCTGCACGCTGCTGGGTATGGCCTGGTGCGCCGCCCCACCGGCGGAAAGGCCATCCTCCACATAGACGAACTGACGTACAGCGTGGTCGCGCCCCGGTCCGACCCCCGGGTCACAGGCCCCGTCGCGGAAAGCTACCGCCGCCTCAGCGCGGGCCTGGTCCGCGGGCTGGAGCTCCTGGGCCTTGCGAACGCTGAGGCCGACCAGAGGGCCAAGGATCACGGCAGTGTCGGGCCGGTCTGCTTCGAGGTGCCCTCCGACTACGAGATTACCGCGTCCGGACGCAAGCTAGTGGGCAGCGCCCAGATGCGTTCCGACGGCACGGTGCTTCAGCACGGCGCGGTGCCACTCTATGGAGACATTACCCGCATCTGCGCTGTGCTCAGCGCCCGGCCGGATCTCGCCCGAGTGCGTGCTAGAGCAACGACCGTTCAGGACGCCCTGGGACGGCCGGTCTCGTGGGACGAGGCCGTCGACGCGATGATCACGGGATTCAGCCAGATGCTCAATCTACGACTGGAGCTGGGTGAGTTGACCGGCTCTGAGTTGGGCGAGGCTGAGAAGCTACGCTCACAGAAGTACGGATCGGATGACTGGACATTCCGGGTCTGAAGGACCGCTTCGAGTGAGCTTGGCACTGGCTGCACGACAAGAGACGTGAGGTGATCAACCGGTGGCTGGTCGAACCGCCAACCGCCAACCTCTCGCCCGATCTTCGGAGGTGACTAGCATGGTCATCGGCGCCTGTACCGTCGAGTTGCACATCCCCGGCAACAGCTCCCTGAAGGGCAAGCGGGGCATCCTCAAACCGCTGATGACCCATCTGCGCCGTGAGTTCAATCTGGCTGTCGCCGAAGTGGGTCGCAACGATGCCTGGCAGTCCGCGGAAGTGTCGCTGGTGACCGTGGCGAATGACGCCGGATACGTACGGAAGGTGCTAGAACGGGCACCACGCTGGATCGAGAACTATCACCCCGAGGTACAGGTCGTCGACTGGGAGATCGAGATTCTGTAGGTGCAATCGAGACCGGCAGAAGCCACCTGTCCCCTCGCGCCGTCCGCTTTGTGTGCGGCCGCCGCCAGCAGTTGGACAACGAACACCCTCCCCGCCGCCTGCACCGACGAGGAGGGTGTTGTGGTTGTCAGTGGCCCGCGGGACGGCGGGCCAGTCTAGTATATCGGTAGGTAGCGCTCAGTCTCCCACGCC
>JAUVSX010000008.1 GCA_030596915.1 Chloroflexota bacterium
GCGGATAGCTTCTGGCTCGAAGGTCTGGACGACGTTCCCCTCGTGGTCCGTGATACGCCGCGCCACGTGCGGGCGGTAGACTGTTCCACCGTTAGCGATCACGTTGAAAGCGTTAAGCATCTGAAGCGGGCTAACCGTCAGGAACCCCTGACCAATGGACAGGTTGTATGTATCCCCAGTGGTCCACGTCTCACCGAACGTGAGGCGCTTCCAGTCCGCGGTGGGAACGTGGCCGCGAACGTCAAACGGAAGCTCTATGCCCGTAGGCTCCCCGAAACCAAACTGCTGGGCGTACGTGGCGATACCGGCCACGCCAAGGCCCTCGTAGTCGTTCTCATCGAAACCCCCACCCGTCTTGTAGAAGAAAATGTCACAGGAGTGCGCAATCCCGCCCACAACGTCAAGCCACCCGTGCCCGCCGCGGTTCCAGCAGTAGAATGGTTGGGCTCGCCACGCGACTTCAGGTGCCCACTTGTTTGGCACGAGCATGCTTCCTTCACACAGGAATTGTGTGTCGGGTAGGAGGGTCTCTTCCTGCAGGGCCCCCGCAGCCACCACAATCTTGAACACGGACCCCGGGGGCAACTCATCCGAGATGGCGTGGTTCAGCAACGGTCGGTGGGGATCCTCAGACAGCCGTTGCCAGTCATGGGCAGAGATGCCCTCCGCAAACAGGTTGTTATCGTACGTCGGGAGGCTTACCAGCGCGAGGACCTCGCCTGTCTGGGGATCCATTACAATGACCACCCCTCTGGGCGAGTCCACGACCGGGCGTGCCATGCCTTCTCGCAAGGTCTTTTCGGCGAACTCCTGCAGGTCAAGATCCAGGGTCAGAACCACGTTCTCCCCAGGAACGGCCACCGCGCGCTCATCAACGACGCGCACCTCCCGTCCAAGCACGTCCTCCTCAATAAGACGGCTGCCCTTCTTCCCTCTCAGCACGTCTTCGTACGACGCCTCCACGCCGGCCACGCCGATGCGATCGGTCGCCGGATCATAGCCCTGCTCAATGTACTCCTCGCTGCCCTCCTCTGGAATCGGTAGTTGATACCCCAAGACCTGGGAAAGAAGCGGACCGTATGGGTACTCCCGCAGCCGGTCTACCTGAACTGAGACGCCGGGCATCAGGAGCGCCTCCTGGGCCACCAGAAGGGCAGTATCTCTGTCGACACGTGCCTTGATCACAGCCGGGTGATAGGGAACCGACGCGTGCTCATCCACGATGTCGCGGACGCCAGGGGGTGCTTCCTCGTCATCTCGCGTCAACCCCGCCGTCGTATAGGGCATATTGAGCAACAGTGCCAGGCGGACCAGGACCGAATCGACCTCGTCCGGATCGTCGGGCAGATGGGCCGGGATCACCACGACGTTGAAGCTGGGAGTGTTGCGCACGAGGGGGGTGCCATTCCGGTCGTAGATGACGCCACGTGGGGCAGGGATCGCCACCCTCCGGAGCCTCTGTTCCTCGGCACGCTCGCGGTACTGATCGCCCCGAACGAACTGCAGGTTCCACAAGCGAAGCGTGAAGCCTGCAAGCAGTCCAACAATGGTCAGGCCCAGAATGACAGCCCGAGGCGCCCCCAGGACCATCGCCGCGCTGGCCTGCCATCCGTGCAACGGAGTCCGCTTGCGATCGTACGACCTCATCGTCTGGGCCCCTCGCCTTCCAGACGGCGCGACAGCCAGCCCGTTCCTCGAACTGCGAAGGGCGCTATGACCACGGTGAGGGTAACCGATGGGGCTGCCACCCGGAGAAACGCGTATCCCCAGTCGACCACGTGACCGGTCCACGTCAGCACGGTCAACAGGACGATATGGTAGACCAGGCCACCTACGAGTGCCAGGAGCAGCACGCGCACCAGCGGGGCACCGAGGCCCTCGCCCCAATTCTGTCCGCCCACGAACGCGACAGCCAGCAGGGCCAGCACGTGCGCACCCAATGGACCTCCAGAGAGAAGGTCAATTATCAGCCCGCCGATGAAGGCCCACACCAGGCCCTCGTTGATGCCTCGAGCTATCGTCCACGCAAGAACAACGACGAGCATCAAGTCGGGACGCGCTCCCCACAGGCTCACCTGCGAGAGCCAGGCGTTCTGAAGCAGAGCCACGAATACCAACAGCGGCACTGCCAGATAGAGGCTCATCTTTCAGAGATCCCGTTGCTTGCGGGCCAAGCGCTGCGCCAATCCACAGACATTATCCCGGCTGCTCCGCAGAAGGCTCGTCTGGGCCTCCCCCATCTTCGGCCTCTTCCAACGATATCTGCTCGAACCCTGCGAGCACCAGCACGACCTCCAGGCGCGAGAAGTCCACGGCGGGCCGCACGATGATTGGCTCGAACATCTCGTAGTCCGCCCGGTCCACGCGGGCCACCTGGCCGATAACCAACCCCTTAGGCATGACGCCGCCCAATCCGGATGTCAACACAATGTCACCCACGGCAGCACCAGCCTCCCTGCCGTGCACCACGTAGTCCATGCGAAGAGTGCCATCAGGCTGGCCCACGACAAGGCCGGTCGCCCTGCTTGTCTGAAGCAAGGCCGCGGTGGCGCTGTTGGCGTCGACTATTAGCTGCACCTTGGCTGTACGAGGTCCAGTCTCGCTGATCCGACCGACGAGCGCAGCCCCGCTGCTCACAACGGGCATACCGACTCTTACGCCCTGCTGAGACCCAACGCCGATCGTGATGTAGCGTAAATAGGGGTTCGGGTCCGCGCCCACGACGTCGCCGCACGGGAACGTGTCACACGCTTGGCGGCTCACGACATCGGCGCCTAAGGGAGCAACGAACTGGTAGTCGCCCACGAAGCGCAGCAAGTCGCGGAGCTGCTGCACCTCCGCTTCATACTCCCTCAGACGCACGTTCTCGACGGTCAGCGCATCTACCTCTGCCTGCAACTCATCGGCGCGAACGCGCAACTCACGCACATCCCGCACCATTTGGAAGAGATTGCCCGTAGACTCCACGCCTCCCGAGGCAACGCGCAGCAGAGGATCAAGCACATAGTGGAAGGCACCCGTCACAGGACCGAGGGTGCCGGCTTCGCTGAACACGAGGAGCAAGAGCGCGAGGACGATCAGAGCAAGGGGAAGCCAGGGACGTACGGGAGTCTCCCTCATTCCCGCCATCGAACCGGCACAGGAAGGCCGGTTTCCTCCTGGATGTATGTGAAGCTACTCAGAAGCCAACTGACCTGGGCCGACGCTCGTCAGTGCTGACCAGCACATCCCTAAGATCGTCCAGTTCTTCCAGCACCTTGCCGGCGCCACGGGCCACGCACGTCATCGCATCCTGGGCAACCCAAGCCTGGGTGTTGGTCTCCTCGCCGATGCGCTCGGCCATTCCCCGTAGCAGCGAACCACCGCCGGCGAGACAGATACCGGTCTCCATCAGGTCGGCGACCAGCTCCGGCGGGGTATCATCCAGCGTCTCCTTCACCGTGTCGACGATGATGCTGACCGATCCGCCGAGGGCTTCCCTGATCTCGATACTGCTAACCTCGACCGAATCGGGAAACCCGGTAATCAGGTTGCGCCCGCGCACGAGCATAGTCATTTCCTCAGGCAGGGGATACGCGGATCCGATGCCGATCTTGACTCTCTCGGCCATGCGCTCGCCGATGTAGAGGTTGTACTTCTGGCGGGCGTACTGCATGATGTCCTCGTCCATGGTGTCACCAGCAAGCCGCAGCGAGCGACTCACGACGATGCCCCCGAGGCAGAACACGCCTACCTCGGTCGTGCCTCCGCCTATGTCGACCACCATGCTGCCGCGGGCTTCGGTTACGGGCATCCCCGCCCCAATCGCAGCGGCGATGGGCTCCTCGATCAGGAATGCCTCCCGCGCCCCTGCCGAGATGGCGGCATCGTAGACGGCTCGTTTCTCGACCTCCGTGACGCCACTGGGTATGCCCACCACGACCCGCGGTCGAGGGAAGGGCAACAGCATCGAGCTGTGCGCCTTCTTGATGAAGTAGTCGAGCATCGCCTCCGTCACATCGAATTCGGAAATGACGCCATCGCGCAATGGACGAATCGCCACAATATTGGCCGGGGTGCGGCCGACCATCTCCTTCGCCTCGGCGCCGATCGCGAGAACTCGCCGAGTCTTGCGCTCGATCGCCACCCACGAGGGCTCGTCGATCACGATGCCCTTGCCCTTCACGTAGACAAGCGTGTTGGCCGTGCCTAGATCGATGCCGATGTCGAGAGAAAGCAGCCCAAGCAGGGCGTCAATAGGATTAAGCACTCGCCTCTCCTAAGCGCGGACCATTGCCCCGGCCGATTCTCCATCGCGCAGCCGGCGCTACTCGCCAGAATTATACCACAGAACATGCCATCAGGGAACTATTCATAATCGTGTCTTTCGTGCTATAATCCACTGCGATGCTCAACAGATCATCCTACCAGGTCGAGCTCCCAGTGTTCGAGGGTCCCCTTGACCTCCTCTTGCGCCTCATTGAGCGGGAGGAGCTGGATATAACTACTGTCGCCCTAGCTCAGGTCACGGGCCAGTACCTATCCTATCTGTCGGAGATCGAGGAGAAACGTGGGAGCGATCTGGCTGCTTTCCTCATGGTAGCCACCAAGCTCCTGTTGATCAAGTCGCGAGCGCTGCTGCCCCAGCCGCCGACTTTGTCAGTGAGCGATGAGGACGTCGGCGATGATCTCATGTACCAGCTTCAGATCTACAAGCAGTTCAAGGATATCGCCCAGCACTTGCGCTCGCGAGAGGAGACGGGTCTGCGCAGCTACGTTCGTATTGCGCGGCGACCCCTCACCGAGCCTCGCCTGGATCTCAGCGGCGTGACGCTGGACGATCTTGTGGTCGCAGCACGTCAGGCAATGGAGACACTGCCCGCCGATCCCGTAGGGCACGTCGTCACGCCGGTCGCCGTGACCATCAAGCAGCAGATCGAGCGCATTCAGAGCTGCCTGGCAACGAGCCGGCGGGTCCGCTTCCGTGAGGTGCTTTCGAGCGCCGCCTCCCGTGTTGAGATCATCGTCACTCTGCTGGCTCTGTTGGAATTGATCAAGCGCGACAAGGTCCGGGTCTGGCAGGAGCGGTTGTTCGGCGCGATTCTCATCGAGCCTCGGAAGAACGGCGGGCCAGATGCCGACGGCGTTCCAGCCACGCAAGCAACAGCATAGCCACTGTGGCGCCCACCACATCGGCTGCCAGGTCAGCCAGGCTGGCACTGCGCCCGGGCACAAATGCCTGATGGTACTCGTCGCTCGCGCCATACAGCACCGCGAGAACGACGCACAGGGCTCGAAGGCCGACCGACCGGGGGTGATGCTGGCCGAACGCGCGCAGCAGAAGCCAGGCGAGCACGCCATACGACACCGCATGGGCCGCCTTGTCGAAGAGCCTCTCCATCCACGGTCCGGGTGGATGCGGAAGATCGGGTTGTGCAGACAAGGCGAACAGCAGACCCATCCAGGCCAGAGGGGGGAGCCAGTACAGAAAAAACTTCCTCATTCCGCCGCCTCGGGAATCCCATAGGCCCGCTCCACGGCAAGCACCAACCGGTCCCAGGCGAACCGGTCCCGTACGTCTTGCGCAGCCCTCGACCCGAGTCTTTCGCCGAGCCCCGGCTCTCTCAGAAGCAGTGCCACACCACGGGCGAACTCCTCCGCATCACCAGGGCGCACAAGCCAGCCCGTCTCCCCGTGGCGGACGAACTCACGTGCCTGCCCGACCGCCTCCGCGACGACGGGCACGCCTGCCGAGAGAAGCTCGAGCAGCTTGACCGGGCACTTGGCGCGGTTCACCAGCGTGTCGTCCAGGGGGTAGATGGCCAGCGAGGCACGCGCAAAGTGGTCCTGCAGCGCCGAAGGATCCCAGGGGGCATGCTCAACCAATCCGCCGAGCCCGCGCTGTTGCGCCACGTCCATCAGCCAGGCCTCCTCGTTGGCAAGCCCTTCCCCAATCACGCTCAGCCTGGCATCAGGGACCAACTCTCGCACGCGCGCGAACACCTCCAGGACACGAGGAACGGAGAATTCGACAAAGCGAGTGTACAACAGCACGACTGCGCCCGCGCCGGGAGGCGTTGGACGAGCCGTGGTCTGAGACATCGCCCGGAGACCGATGCCGTTCGGCACGTAGTGAACTCGCATTGCGGACACCCCCAGTGCCCAGGTCAGACTCTGCAGCGTGCGGCTGGCGACAATGACGGCGTCCGCGTGGGTGAGACCCCAGTGCTCCTGCCACGCAAAGAGCTTTCGCTGCGCCCAAGTATAGCCACCTAGCTCGTTCCAGCCCCCCGCACCCTCCCAGTCGTCGCCGTCCACGACGATCCGAGGGCGACGGGCGCGAGGAAGCAAGGTCAGCAATAGGTGGACCAACCCGCTATAAGCCTTGGGCTTGAACACGTGCACCACGTCGGGGCGCGCAGCCAGCGTCCGGCGGGCGAGTCTCAGAGAGACCGAAAGGTGGAAAAGGCCCGGGATGCGCCGTGGAAGGCGGGTGTTCTCGATGTGAACGCCATGGTCCACCCAGCACAGACCGGCATCCTCCGGGTTCTGCCACGGCGGCACCAGCACGGAAACGCTGTGGCCGCGGGCAGCCAGCGCTCTTGCCATTTGCAGGGCGCGCACGCTCATAGTTCCGCGCGGTCTCAACCCAAACGGACCAACCATTGCGACTTTCATTCTACGGCACGTGTGCGTGAGCGGCGACGTCAAATCCCCCATTCGGCGCAGTCCCGCGCCCCCGCTGGCCAATCATCCTCGAGTCAAGCTCCCCAAACTTCGCGCTGCGCGGCATCAATTACGGCAAGCGGGCGGGTCCGCGGCAGGCATTCGAGAGTGATGAACACGGACGTCGACCACAGCAGGCTCATCGTTCACGCGGCTGCTCTCAGTCCTCTGGGAAGCCCGCCCACTATGACTCGGCACCCGATGCTCCGCTCCACGTCACCCGGACCCATCTCATCGAGCGATTGCCCGTCGGGTCCCCCGAACATCTCCGGAGGGAGCACGACAGCCTCGCCCAGCTCCCGCCCTCGCAGCCCAAACACGACGTCCTCCCCAGTCAGCAGGCCCGCGACGGTTACGGTCTCGCCGAAGAAACGGTTGACCACGGGCACGATCGTCACGCCTGACCACCCGGCTATCGCCTCGCGGAGCAATGGTGCGAACAGCGTGCCGGTCACCAGCGTATGACGGACACTTCCCGCCAGCGCAGGGCGCAGCCTGTGGTCGATCTCATCCAAGAATCGCCGTACCGCGCCCACCCCATTCTCAGCCAGGTCAAGCCCGTCATATGCCGCGATTGGCGGAATCGGCTCGCCAGTTGCAAGATACCACTCATCCGACAGGTACACGAACCGTGCGCTCAATCGCGACCGGAACTCTGATTGCCGTCTGGTCACTTGATCGCAGACTCGCCTCATTTCGGCAGCGGTGTGCACCCGGCAGCTCCCGCGATGGTACTTCGTCACCCCAACTGGAACGATGCTGACCGACCGCACGGCCGGATACAGCTCGACGAGGTCTGCCACAGATCGGTCGACATGAGCGCCATCGTTCACCCCAGGCACCAGCACGATCTGCGTGTGGATCTCAACTCCGATGCCAGCGAGCCGTTTGAGCTGGGCCAGCACATCGGCATCCGCTCGGTCGCCAAGCATACGCCGCCTCAGTCCCGGGTCGGTGGCGTGAACCGAAACATACAGCGGGGACAGAAGCTGCTCAGAAATGCGGGTCCAGTCGTCCTCGTCGAGGCCAGTTAGCGTGACGTAGTTGCCGAAGAGGAAAGAGAGCCGATAGTCATCGTCCCTGACGTACAGGGAACTCCGCAGGCCACCCGGCATCTGGTCGAGGAAGCAGAATTCGCACCGGTTGATGCAGCGTCGTACGGGATCGAACGTGGGCGTTGCGAACTCGAGGCCGAAGCTCTCTCCGTACTGCCGATCCGCAGCAAGCGTCCGAGAATCATTCTGGCGGAGCACCGTCAGGGTAAGGCGCTCTTCGGCGGCCAGCACTTGGACGTCGATCACGTCCCGCACGGCCACGCCGTTGATCGAGGCCAGACAGTCTCCTGAGCGAATACCGAGCCGCGCCCCAAGACTCCCCGGAGTGACAGCTTTGATCAGTCCAGGGGGCACCCGCATTCCTCAACCAGAGCGCGAAGCCGGGCAACCACCGCCTCCACGGTGAGATCCGTTGTATCTATCACCACCGCATCCTCCGCCACCTGAAGCGGAGAAACCTCCCGATGGCTGTCGATTTCGTCTCGGCGTCGCATTGCCCCCAGCACTTCCGCACGTTCGGAGCAATGGCCTCGTGCCAGCAGCTCATGCCAGCGTCGTCGCGCTCGCTCTTCAACAGTTGCATCGAGATGGACCTTCAGGTCAGCGTCGGGAAGCACGACGGTGGTGATATCGCGCCCGATCATCACGACTGGGCCACAGGACGCGACCCGTCGCTGCTTAGGGACGAGGGCAGCCCTGACACCGCGGTAGGCGGACACCGCGGATACGTTGGCATCCACCTCCGCCGAACGGATCGACCAAGTGACGTCGACACCGTCAGCCAGAACTGTGTACCTGCGCCCATCGTCGATTGCCGCAGGCATAACGTCGATACGTAGATTCCCGGCAAGCCGTGTCACCGCCAGCTCGTCCTCAACCAGGATCGCCCGCTCGATCGCCGCCCAGGTCACAGCTCGATACATAACCCCGGTGTCGAAATGAAGGTATTGTAGCTGTTTCGCCAGCAGATCACCGACGGTGCTCTTCCCCGAGGCGGCCGGACCATCTATGGCAATCGTGCGAGGTTTCAGTGGCGTGCGTCCTCCCTACGGCATGGCTGGTGATGCAGGCGGCATTATACCGCGAGCCGACCCGAGATCAAGGCCCACTCGCTATCGACCCGCGCCCCGATCCTCACCGGGCGAAGACGGTTTTCGACCACGCAGATGAGAGGATGGACGCGGCAGAGCACTATCGGCAATCCCGTACGCGCACCGAGGCGTGGACGCTCGGGCTAGAGCACAAGAGACGCGGTCCTGGGAATAAGGTCCATGACAGGGTCGATCTCGTCGTTCAGGATCTTGCGCCCTAGCTGGTCCCCATAGGACGTCAGCTCCGGGATCTTGGTCGGGTCATCCGGCGCGATCGGCTCCTGAAGATCCACCTGGAACCTGCGGAAGTCGAGTTGGTCGAAGAATTGGCTTACCAGGTGAACCTGCTGGTCATCAGAAGACTGCAAGAACGCACCTACGAGAGGCGTGATCCAGTCCCACGCCCAATACCGGTCAGCGTCACCAGGCTGGGTGGTGTGCGGATTGCGGCCTGTACCCAGGCTTATGAGTGTCGTCTCCGCCGGATCCCATCCCAGGCACACGTAGGCTTCGTAGGCGGCGAGGTAGCAGGGATTGGCGTAGGCCCCGACGCCACCATCGACGTAGCGCCCGCCAACGACCGGGAAGTAGCTCGGGATGGCGGCGGAACACATCACGGCTTGCACGAGTTTCCAGTCTGCATACTCCTCTTTCCAGGGCTTGATGAAGCGCGTGCGATTCGTGACCAGGTCAAATGTGGTAATTACCACGTCCGTCGGCGGATCTGCTGCCCAGAGATCAGCCATCGTCATGTCTCCCACGTAGCGTTTGAGTGCGATCTCCAGAGGGCGGCTTGTGTATCGATGGCGGGACAGCGGCCACAGGTAGTAGCGCCACGTCTTCCGAAATATGGTGGCGCCCAGTTCGCAGTAGAGACGGTGCAAACCGGCGCCGCTCAGGCCTACGCCTATCCCGGCCGAGATGACCGATCCCGTTGAGGTGCCCGCCGCCAGCCGGAACAGGTCGTGCGATGTGCATCCCAGATGATCCTCAAGGATTGAGAGAGCCCGCGTGACCATGATGCCCTTCATGCCACCACCATCAACCGCGATGGCAACGTGTTTTCGGAAAGGTTTCACGGTCGCCTCCTCCGGGTTTGCACCTTGAGCTGACCAAGTTCCTGTCTCGTGAGATGGCGCCACTGGCCAGGCTCGAGGTTCCCGAGGCGCACGGGACCCACGCGCACTCGGATCAACCGCAGCAACCGGTGGCCGAGCATCGCCGCCACGCGACGGATCTGGCGCTTGCGTCCCTCTCGCAGGACGATGCTCAACCAGGTCCGCTTCCCCTCGCGCCTGAGGATCGAGACTTCGGCTCGTGCAGTCCGCCGACCATCCAGGAAGACGCCATCGCGCCAGCGCTCAAGGGCAGCGTCGTCCAGGTGCCCCTCCAGGCACGCGTGGTACTCCTTCGTGTGCCCATAGCGCGGATGCGTAAGCTTGTTGGTCATCTCGCCGTCATTGGTAAGCAGTACAAGACCCTCGCTCCATTGGTCTAGCCGACCTGCCGGGTACAATCGCCCAGGCAAGGGCACCAAGGCACGGACGGTCGGCCGGCCGCGCACGTCGCGAGTCGTCGAGAGCACCCCGGGGGGTTTGTGGACCGCCACGTAGACACGGTCCTCGGTCGCCACGGCCACTTCCGTTCCCCTCAACGCGATCCTGTCTCGCTTCGGATCCGCCTTCTGGCCAATCTGGGCGACGTTTCCGTCCACCGTGACCTCGCCCCGGCGAATCATCTCCTCGCACGCACGGCGGGAGCCCAGCCCGGCGCGGGCCAGTATCTTCTGCAGTCGCTCTTCCATAGTTACTCGCGTATGATCACCAGCATGATTATAGTGCAGGCACGCCCAGGCTTCAACGTCTGCGTACACCGGCAACGGGCACGTCCCTGCGGTTCACCATCACACGCCGCGATCGGCGTGCGATCTCGACGGGCAGCACCACGAGGTGCTGAATTCACCCTCGGCGCAAACAGAGTGGTATGACGCGCCCGCCAGGGTGCCGGGCAAGCGGCGCGTCCCATTGCGACACTCTTGAGCCCCACGCCTGGCGGACCGCGCGGCAGGCTGCCGATCGCACGTGGCATCATTGCAGCGACCGTTCAAACCCCCTCAGGGCGAGGCCGGCCCCGACTCCCTGCCCGTTTCGACCCGGCCTGTCTCACGCACCTGCGCCCGCCACGACTCGGCGTAATGGCCACCAGACGATACCAGTTCCTCGTGGGTGCCGGACTCGGCGATCCTGCCCTCGCGCACCACGTGAATTGAGTCCGCGTGCATGGCCGTCGTGAATCGATGTGTGACAATGACGGCTGTGCGTCCCTTGGCAAGTTCACGGAAGCGCCTCAGCCAATCGGTCTCAGCCCAGGAATCCATCGCACTTGTCGGTTCGTCGAGCACGATTATGGGAGCCTGGCGCAGAAACGCCCGCGCCAACGCGACTCTCTGCCACTCACCCACGCTGAGATCGGTGCCGCCCGTGAATCTCCTGCCTAGCAGCGTGTCATACCCATCCGACAGGCGGGCCACCACCTCATCGGCGCCTGCCGCTGCGGCCGCGGCCTCGATCTCGCGAGCGGTTGGTTTGTGTGAGATGTCCCCCAACCCGATGTTCTCCGCTACAGTCGCATTGTACTGGACAGGCTCCTGGAACAGCACTGTCACCATCCGCCGCAACTCATCGACATCGAGGTCGCGCAGATCCACGCCGACTAGCTCGATCCGCCCCTCCTGCGGATCGTACAGGCGGCAGAGAAGCTTGAGCAGAGTCGTCTTCCCCGCGCCGTTTGGGCCCACAACGGCCGCGACCTGACCCGCCTCGATGAACAGTGAGAAATCGCGCAGTGCCGCTCGGTCGCCTCCCGGATAGCAGAAGGTCACGTTGCGAAACCAGATGCCGTGCTCCAACAGACGCGGCGCGGGCCGAGGTCTCTCCGGAGAGGCAATGGTCGGCTCCAGTTCCAGGAACTCGAACAGATGCGCAAGGAAAAGACTGTTGGAATAGACTTGCTGGATGCTTGTCAAGAGAGACCGCATCGCCCCCTGGCCCTGATTGACGACCTGGTAGAACAGTGCCAGATCTCCCAGGCTGGCGTACCCATTCAGCGCGCGTGATAGCATCCAGATCATGGCCGCGCCGAACGCGATAAGGCCTAGAACGCCAGCCGCCAGCTCGGCAAGCCCTTGGTCACGGGTCATCTTCAGGCGCTCCGTGCGCAGCCGCTCCCGCACGCTTTGGTAGCGGTCCCGGAAGAGCTCCCCGAGGCCAAACAAACGAACTTCGGCCGCGACCTCCCGTGCCGTCAGCAGCCAGTAGTAATACCAAGCGCGGCGCTCGTCCGCCGTGGCTCGCACCCGCCACCTGTACCGGCGCAGGCTGTGGCGCAAGGCAACGTAGAGGGCCGGCAGAGCGCCGAGCAGCAGCGCAAACGGAAGCCAGACCGCGTATGGGATCAAGAAACCCGCCATAGCCACGAGCGTAATCCCGTTCTGCACCAGGCTGCCGATACTCTCGAGAAGCGCTGCGGGGCGATGGCTGCCCTCGAGGCGTGCCCGATGCAGATGGTCGTAGTAGTCCGCTGAGTCGTAGAAGGCCATATCGACGGCGACGGACTTCTCGTGGATCAGCAACGTGACATGATCCTGCACGAGCTCCGCCTGTGTGGCCCGGACCCAACCGGCTGCGGTGCCCAGGAGCTGGTTGACAAGCATCACGCCGGCCATCAACACTGCCAGGAGAAGCGTGTGCCGCAGGCTCTCCCAACCGCCGCCGGAGTCCACCACCGCAACGAGGCTGTCCACCAGCAGTCGCGTGAGGGTGACGGTCGCCACGGGCAGGACGCCCTGCACGATGAGGAGCGCACCCCAGGCGATTGTCCAGCCGCGCGCGCTGGCCCACACGAGCGCGACCGCTCGAGAAAGGTAGGGGATCTGGTCCAGTGCGCGGCGCAGCCTTGCGGTCAGTAAGCTCAACCCCTAGCTGCCCTCCCACGCGACGCAAGGTCAGTGTCGTACATGGCTTTGTGGTCTCGCGGCCGACGGAGAAGCATCCTTGATCGTGGCCCCAAGGTCCCGTCGTCGATTCTATCAGATTGTGCGCGCACCGAACACATCCCGGACGGCCTCAAGGTAAGCCATCCCACTGGTCGCGTCCGGCTCGAGGTAGCTGCCCTCGGTCCACTCGTTCCAGCAGTTGATGTTCAGGATCCTGTGATCATCACGCTGGTCCAGTCGCGCCCTGGTTACGTCCAGCGCTGCCTTGAAGTTTTCCGGCGTGTTGCCGCCGATCACGTTAGTGTACGGGTATCCCACCGGGGCCCACATGTCCGAAGCGATCGTCCGCGGACTGGAGTCCCATCCCATCGTGACGTTGGGGTAGTAGGGCACGGAGAACTCTCGCTCAGCCCTCTCCCAGTAGGCGAGATACCCTTCGAGAACAGACCGGTACTCCGTCAGCGGGGATTCGGAAAGGGGGACGTGGTGGATCCATACGTACGATGTGACGCTGTCGAACCCGAGATCGCGGACGAGCGTCGCAGGATCAGCCGGGATCCGTTCGCCAGGCAGGATTGGCTTGCCCCAAACGACGGCGTTGAGGTGTAGGTCCTCGAAGCCTGCAGCTTGTGTCTTGGAACGGAATCCGTCCAGTGCCGCGCGAGTTCTGGTGACCCCGTCGAAGGAATCAAGTAGCGCGCCAAGATCATAGATCGAGCAGTAGGGACAGCCGTCGATCGCGAAATACGAGGGCTGGACGAAGTACCGGCTTACGGCGTGGTTGGTCATCCGCTCGAAGGTGCTGGCCGAGACTCGCCCGGGATAGAGCAGGGGCGCGGGTGAATTCATCTTCGCAGGATGGATGTCTACCCAGTCGTGATTGGCCCACATGCAGCAGAACTTGACCCGACCGCAGTTACTCGCCCCGAGGTAGCCCTCCTCGAGGCAGCGCTCGAGGAAGGGGCCATCGTCATACCAGTACCAGTCGAAGATCCAATAGTCAATCCCGTGGCCTGCTGCAGCGGCGATCTTCGTCTCCATAGCGCCAGGGGATGCCTCATCGACGTATCCCCAGAGCGGCACCTTGGGCTGCGCGTGGCCTGGGAAGCGGGGCAGGGCACGCCGAACCAATTGCCACTCCGTCCACCCACTCCCGTGCACAGCCTCGTTGCGCGGGTCGACATGGTAGTTGGGGAAGTAGTAGCACCCGACCTCATACCTGTTAGGCATCTTGCTTGATCTCCCACGGTGGTTGGCGGGTAGGCCGCCCTCTCCGACGACCACGTCGCCTGAGGCCTGGGGCTTGGCGCCCGTTCCCCTGTCGATGACCGTTGAAGGCAGTATAGCACACCGGCACACTGCGGCCAACCAGCCGGACGCGCTGGACAACGTACACAACTGGCTGGACAGCCAAGGCGAAGCAGCTATAATCCCGCCTGCTTCACCAGGTAGTGAGGAACCGAATGCGTTGTCCCGAATGCAACTCACGCATCCGCCGCGGGCTTCTTCTTTGCCCGGAGTGCGGAACAGTGCTCGAGGAGACACAGCCGTACCGCGGGCGGTCGGCCACCCGCGGCATCTACGTGGCCGATTCGTCTTCCGGCGCCGGAGGCGCGCGCCCATTCTGGCAGCGCACCAGCCTGGTTCTGTTCTGGGTGGCCAGCTTCATTGCCCTTCTGGCCGTGACCACGGGAATAGCGGCGTATCGAGGCGTGCGTGTAGGCGAGCAGGAACGGGAGGAAACTCGCATAGAGGCCGCTGAGGAACGTTATCAGAAGGGGCTGAAGCGCCTGAACGCGGGCGAGCATGAGCTCGCTATTGCGGAGTTCGAGTACGTGCTCGAACTGGACCCGGATCATCGCTTGGCTCGGCGTGGGGCCGATGAGGCCAGGGCTCGGTTGGATCAGCTTGCCGCGTTGCCGACCCCAACGTCGGTGACCCATGAGCTTGTCACGGACGACCTGTACCAGCGAGCCATCAGCCGGTATGAGTCGGAGCGCTGGGAAGACACCGTGGCCGTGCTGACCCAGCTGCGCGTATTGGACCCGGAGTACCTGCCGGCGGAAGTTGAGGAGATGCTCTTCATCAGCCTCTACAACGCAGGTTTGGCACTGCTGGCGGAGGATCGCTACGAAGAAGGCGTGTTCTACCTCGACCAGGCCGTGGCGATGCGACCGCTCGACGAGAACGCGCTCGCGCAGCGCAGCCTGGCGGTTCAGTATATGACCGCGCTGGGATACTGGGGAGTAGACTGGGACCGGTGCATCGAGCGATTCGAGCAGCTCTACGCCACAGCGCCCAGCTACAAGGATGTGGCCTGGCGCCTCTACCGCGCGCACGTCACCTATGCAGACGCGTGGTATGAGGACGGTGAGATGTGCCCGGCCGAAGGGCAGTACACCGAAGCGCTCCAGTTGTTTTCTGACCCCGAGATTGATGGGAAGCTGGCCGAGTCCAGAGAGCTGTGCCTGGTGGCGACTCCGACGCCGATCGCGCCCCTCACGGGAACCGTGGCGATAACACTGACAGAGCCTCCACCCGGCTTCACCGTGGGAAGGCTGGCCTATCCTATGTACGACACTGAGGCCGGGCAGTACGATGTGTACTCTTTGTTCGCTGAGGGGCGCCTCGTGCGTATAGCTACCGGCGGAGACCAGCCCTTCTGGCTTGGAGGTAGTGGTGCTCTCACGTATCGCGACCGACTGACTCCGGGCATTTCGCTCATCGGGCCGGGCGAGGCCGCTCCGCGAAGCGTAGCCTCGGGTGCGGGGCTTGCATGGCCCAGTTTCTCACCTGATGGTGGAATCCTGGCGTATGCCGCTCAGAATGCTGGCGGTACGTGGCAAGTCTATATGGCGCCGATGGACGGTTCCGCTGAGCCGGTGATCCACGCAGATGGGCAAGGCCCGATCTGGGGTCCCAACGGCCTGCTCGCCTGGACGGGCTGCGACGGCGACGGCGTCTGTGGTATCTTCGTCGACAATCCCAACGACGACCAGCCTGCGGGACGCCTCACCGCGAGCGCTAACGACATCGGCCTGAGTTGGTCGCCCAACGGTGACGTGCTTGCCTATATGTCCAACGTCACCGGGAATTGGGACATATTCCTGGTGGATCTTGCGGGCGGCGTCGTGGCACTCACCGACAACCCCGAGTCGGACGGCCTCCCCACGTGGTCTCCCGACGGCTCGAAGCTGGCGTTCGTGTCTAACCGCGAGGGCGCGTGGGGCGTCTACCTGATGGACGCCAACGCTGAGAACCAGCACAAGATCCTTGCGCTCGGACCCAATCTCCCCGACTGGACTATGCAGCGCCTCTCGTGGGCGCCGTAGTGGCGGACGCTGCGCCCGGAGGTCTTGCACGCCCTCCGATCCCGAGCACTGATGGCGATTCGGCTGAGGCCTCGGTGCCAGCACACCACGTAGTCACAGGTCGCAGGCTCTCTCGGTTGGGCGAGACTGCCAGTGCGCACTCCCGCATCCGTGACTGAGGGTCGACTGACGGCACGAGATATCCGTGGATGTGGATTCCGCTGTCAGAGTTCGGGAGCGCAGCCGAGCGCGGCCCGCAGGTTGACTGGGCGGCCCTTCGGCGGTATACTTAGCTCTGTTCGGGGCGTGGCGCAGATGGAAGCGCGCTGCGTTTGGGACGCAGAGGTCGCCGGTTCAAGTCCGGCCGCCCCGACTGCGGGCGTTGCAAAATGGTATTGCCCCAGCCTTCCAAGCTGACGTTACGGGTTCGATTCCCGTCGCCCGCTCTTTGTAGCTAGATACGCGGGCCCATAGCTCAGTGGTTAGAGCAGCCGGCTCATAACCGGTCGGTCCGTGGTTCAAATCCACGTGGGCCCACTCTGCCAGCAGGCTGCGCGCGCATCCGATCGTGGAAGCGCGCACGCTTACGGCATCGGTTGATCGCTGCAGCTTCCCCGGCGGTGTTTGGTTGCGTAATCTCCAGACCGAGCACCGGTGGGCATTGAGGCTAGGCCCTCAGCGAGGGGCTGCCAGTACCTCGGCCGCGGCTTGACGGGCGCAAGTTTGCTGCTAGAATCTGCCACCAGCACCACATAGCCCTCGCCCTTGGCGTGATCGTCGCCTCAGCTTGGAGGAGTGGTCTGCGCTTCAGCCGATGCGTCATCGGCCTCGACAGCAGGCTGGCCCTGAAGGAGCCCCTTTCCGGAGGCAAAGGTTCCAGCCTGGCCTGGCTTCGTAGACAGGGTTTCCCAGTACCCCCTGGATACGTCATCACCTCGCGCGCGTTCGACGACCTCCTGACCGACCTTGGCCACAGGCATTCGGGCCACGGACCCACGGCCTACGTGCCCGCGTCGTCTACCGATGAATTGACCGGGATTCGCGACGCCATCCTGGCCTATCGTATGCCTGGCCGCTTGGCCGCCCGCATCGGGCCAGCGTTCGCGAGACTCGGTGGACCGGTGGCCGTGCGCTCATCAATGATCGGGGAGGACGGGCGGTTTTCCTCATTCGCGGGGCAGCTCGACACCGTACTGAACGTCGGCGATGTGCCTGACCTGCTTTCGGCAGTGAAGCGGTGCTGGGCCTCGGTCTTCAACCAGCGACTGACCAACTATCTTGAGGAACGCGGCACGCCCTGCGCGCCGGGTGCCCTGCCCGCCCCCTCAACCGCGGTTGTCGTACAGCGCATGGTCGATGCCGCGGCCGCAGGCGTGGCCTTCAGTGCAGACCCCCTCACCGGTCAGAGGTGCGTTATCATTGAGGCCACGCCCGGGCTAGGCGACGCACTCGTCGGCGGCCAGGTCACGCCAGACCGGTATGTCGTCGATGGGCGTGGGAAGGTAATCGAGGTGCACCCGGCGGCCGGTGGAGATCCCATCCTCGACGAGGAGCAGGTTCTCGGGCTTGCCCGCGTCGTTCGATCCGTCGCCCGCGCTGCGGCCGCGCCCCAGGACATCGAATGGGCGTGGGACGGTGCGCGCTTCTGGCTCCTCCAGACACGCCCGATCACCAACCTCGTGGGGAAACACATCTACTCGAACCGCTTGTCCTCGGAGATGGCGCCGGGACTCATCAAGCCGTTGTTGTTCACCACGAATACGTCCTCAATGACGCAACACGTCTTCGGCCAGGTGTTCACCGACCTAATTGGTCCCAGCGACGTCGATTTCAGCCGTATCGGCAAGCGTATCCACTCCCGGCTGTACACGGACCTCACCGTGATGAGCGAGCTGTTCCAGCGTGTTGGCCTCCCTCCCAACTTCCTCGAGATGATGTCGCGCGACGAGCACGGCGAGCGGGGTCGGCCGCCGATGGGCTTGGGTACTGTGCGTGCCGGGGCGCGCCTACTTCGCTTCGCGGTCCGGCACGGCC
>JAUVSX010000088.1 GCA_030596915.1 Chloroflexota bacterium
CTGCTGCCGTCCACAAGAAACCGATCACAGGCCGGGACGAAACCCGGCGCGGCGGGCGGCGTCCAATCTCTCATGGTCCCCTCCTCCGCGTACGTCTGCTCGGACAAGGCCGACCGCAGACGGTCGGGCGACCGCGGACGGTCGGACAACGAGGATGGTGTGTGTCGATTGGTGTTATCGCAGGATCACCGAGTGACCGGGGCGTCAAAGCGACATGGGCTGCGCGCTCGCTGGAGCGGCTCGGTTCTCCCAAACGAAGGAACTACAGCTCGCACGAGGCGGGCAGCCCCAGGCCAACAGCCGTCCGACCAGCACCACCCTGAGCACGGCAATCCACAGCCAGAGCCAGGTCGCCCCCGAGCCTCCGCCTCCTGACCATCCACCATCCGGTCAGTCCCACGGGCACAAGGGAAGCCACCGCCCCCACGATCCCTATCCCGATGTAGCCTGTTCTGGCAAACACCAGCCCGCTCCCGAGACTGGCTGCAGCCGTAGCGAGGCCAATCAAGAGATCGTTCGCCCCCTGGGTCTTGGACCGTTCGTCAGGGGAGAGTTGGTCGGATAGCAGGGCCGACCCGCCCACGTAGGAGAGGTTCCAGCCCACCCCGAGCAGGAACAATGAGATCGCGAGAGGTACCACGCCGGGTGAAATGGGAGCGATCGCAGAGGACAACGCGAGTAGAGCGGTCCCGCTCAGAATCACAGGCCCGCGCCCCCACCGGTCAGTCAGACGTCCCGCCACCATTGCGAAGGCGAACATCCCGAGCGTGTGTGCGGCCGCAACGACCGAGATGTCAGTCAGCGAATGGTTGTAGTTCGCCATGTGCAGGCTGACGATCCCCGTCAGAAGAGCCATCACCACCTGGCCGATCATCATCGCCGACAGCGCCACGCACGCCGCGGGCGTGCGCAGTATCTGAGAGCCGGGCCGTCCGGGTCCCTGGCGCACGCCGCCTTCCGGATGGCGCTCCGCGATCTCTCGGCCCACATCGCGCGGATCTGGGCGCAGCCACAGGAGGATTGCCAGCGAGGCCAGGGCCAGAAGGACCACAGTAGCCAGATGGGGGCCCGCCAGTCCGGTTATGCCCACCCGCTGCGCCAATCGCTCGGACGGCCCGATGAGCAGCGGTCCCACGATTGAGCCCGCCGCGCCCCCGGCGACTACGCCAGAGATCGCCTGACCGCGGCTGGCCGGGAGCTGAACCTCGGCGGCAGCAAAACGTCCCAGGCGCATCGCGGCCGAAGCCACTCCCAGGAGCACAGCGCTGACCAGGAAGAGCGGCAAGGCGCCTGCCAGAATCGATCCCACAGCGAATGCGGCTCCCAGCGCGCCTACTGCCAGACCGAGGGCCAGCCCCCATCGCCGCCCGATGCGATCCGACATCGCGGCCACAGCCAGCGCGGCGAAGGCGGTCCCCAGTTGCTTCACAGACGTCGCAACGCCTGCCAAGGCCGGGCTGCCAGTCAACTGCACCGCGACAATCACACTGATCGTACCGCTTACGATGAACGCTGCGCTGACCAGGCCGCGAGTGGCAGAAAGCGTGACCGTGATCCGGCGCGCTATTCGGGAGTAGTCCCTCGTATTCTCTCCGCTCTTGCCACTCACTGAACCGTGTCCTTCCCTCGTCGTGCAATTCCTGTTCTGGCGTGTCCCTCGTCCCTCGTAGCGACGATCAGCGCCAGGCGGTTGCTGCGTGTCGCCCGGCTGAGTGCCACGGACGATGCCGCGTCGCACATCCTCGCATGGTCTATCACTAGAGCGTATCACACTATCGGCCTCGTGCGCGCAGATCACCCGCAGGATCACTGCAACCAGACTGCAGGCGATCTCGTGACGGAGGCTAAAGAAGGCGCCCTTCCCTACACTCTTGCGAGTCTCGCCAACCCTTACTACAATGGGGCCGGACTGAAGCGGCGCCGGTACCGTTCCCCTGGAGGGGCATTGTCCTATCAGGGCGGGGACGACCCGCAACTTCTTGGCGACCTGCGCGCTGCCCTAAGGCGTTGGCACAGGTCGACGATCGGTGACGTGGCCCTTGCCACGCGTCTGACTGCTGTCGGGCGCTGCCGCGAGGCCAACCTTCGGCTGACCCAGGCTGCGGCCTTGCGTGAGACGCTGTTGGCGGCGCTGGCTCGGCAGCGGGAGAGCGGCTGGGCCTCACATGCCGATCTGCTGCGCCGTCGCTATGTCGACGGCCAGAGCGCCCACCGCTTGCAGCAGACCTACAACCTCAGCGAACGAACCATCTACTATCGGCTACAGGAAGCCCTCGTCTCCCTGGCGCACGCCCTGTGGGCTATGGAACAGGACGAGGTCGAATCCGGATTGCCCCCGGCCGCGCCATACGAACCCATGCCAGCCCGGTGGCGAGCTCGTCACCTCCCGCCGCCTACCTACACGCTCCTCCTTGGCGTACAGGACGTACTGGACTACCTGCTGCGCTGCCTCAACCGAACGGACGGAGACTGGATGATCAGTGTCGACGGGATGGGCGGACTGGGGAAGACAGCCCTGGTACGCGAGGCCGCTGCGCGCGTGGCCGACACAGATCGGTTCGCGGATGTCGCCTGGCTGACAATCAAACCCGAATGCTACATGGTCCACGACTCAGGCCCGCAGCGTCAACATGCCCTCACGTGCGACCAGGTGCTGGATGGCATCGGGGACCAGTTGGGCGGCCTGGACCTGGGCCCCGTGCCCCTGACCGCAAAACGTGAGCGGGTGGGCAGCCTGCTCCAGGCCCGTCCGTATCTGGTGGTCGTGGACAACCTGGAGATGGTCACGGAATACGAGGGGGTGCTTGACTCCTTGCGGGAATTATCGAATCCCAGCAAGTTCCTATTCACGAGCCGCTGCCGGATGGCCCTCGACGCCTATCCCTGGACGGTTCTGCCCCTGGTGGAACTGCCCGAGCAACACAGCCTGGCTCTAATCCGTGGTGAGGGCCGCCTGCGCGGGCTGCACGAGGTCGCCCACGCCAGCGACGATGCCTTACGGGCGATCCTCGCTGTGACGGGCGGCAACCCGCTGGCGATCAAGCTCGTAGTGGGACAACTGGTCATTCTTCCGCTGAACCGGGTCCTGTCGGCGCTGGCAGACGCGCGCCCTAGCACGCACGCTTTCTACGATTACGTCTACGCCGCCTCGTGGGGTCTTCTCTCTGCACCGGCGCAACATCTGCTGCTGCGCCTGGCTCTGCTGCCCGCCACCGGCGGTACGTGGCAAGAATTATCGGCCATCACGGGCCTGGCAGACGACGGCCTTGCCTCGGTAGTGGCCGAGCTGACCGCCCACTCGCTGCTGCAATCCACTGGCCTGGAGGAGAAGACCTACACGATTCACCCGCTCACGCATGCCTTCGCCGCCCGGCAAGCTGCGCGCGGAGCGACCGCGGCGGACACAGTTCCTGGTGTGAGGGATTCCACGGCATAGGCCCAGGCTCCCGGCACGACCTCACGCCAAGACGCCAAGTCGCGAAGCCCCCTCGTTGGTGGCGTCCGACCGCCCGCGCGCGTGAAGCAAAGCAGATTCCTCTGGCGAAGCCGTCGTGCAATGGAACTCGGGGGGAGATTTCCGCCTAAACACGGTAGATGTTATCTCGAGTTGTGTTGTCACTATTCTCGTCTGTCGGCCCACGCCGGACGGCCGGTGCGGTTGAAGCCGCTGCAACGGCCCTGCGCGTCCCGCCAGGGACGGACACGCCCGTCGGAGCGACGGAGAACGTCCCCTGGTAGCACGCGAAGAGGGACGCGCCGCTGCCCAGCCTCCGCAGGAGGCTTCGCCCTGCCGCCGCGGCAGGATTGAGCCGGAGTGCTTCAGCACCCGGCCAAGGCAGCGCGAGAGCGGCTGAGCGTCACACGCCGATCTGCTGCGCCATCGCCATGTCCACGGCGGGAGTGTCCACCGCTCGCAGCAGACTACAGTCTCAGCGGACGCCGCATCACCTACCGGCTGCACGAAGCCCTTGTTTCCCCGAGCACACTCTGGATTTCGGCCCCGCTCGTTACCAGGGATAGCCCTTGAGACCCTGGAGACCCCTCGTCGCCGAGATCTCGCCGCAGTGAACGTTGATGTGCCAGACCACAAAAGCCTCCAACATCTGGCCCGTGGTGAGCTCACCGATGACGGTCTCGATCGTGCGGTCGAGATCCTCCGGCGTGAGGGAAGCCACCCAACCCTGGAGGGCCTGTGAGGTGGCCTGCGCATATTCGTGCATCGCGGGCAGATCGATGCAAACACCCTCGCGAATGGCCCGCAACTCGCCCATGGGGTCTCCCTCTACCGGTGGCGGGCAGGCGATGACCACCTTCTCCTGCCAGCCGGCTGTCTGCTTCAGAGGCGCTTTCCCCATGGCCCAATCGTGCACGATGATGTCAACGTACGACACGGTGTGCCAGTAGAGAGCACCAATGGGGTTGACGTTGCCGGGCGGCATCCAATCGACCTGCTCCTGCGTCAGGTCTGTGACGAGCTGCTCCAGGACATTGAATGCAAAGCCCAGTGAGTATTGGATCAATCCGACGGTGTTCATTCTCTTCTCCTTACTTGAGATATCCTGACTTCTTGCGACGAATCAGCGCCACGTGTTTCTGACCGGATAGTGCCCCCCACCTCAATCTTGGCGAACAAGCCGCATGCTATCATGAGGATCCAAACCTATCGTGCGCCCGCTGGACAAAACTGTCTCTCATCTCTCCATCTGGTACCGCGTCCGCCAGTTCCTCAACAAGTTCACGCGCGGTCGAATACGCCTTCTCGGCTTCTGACTGCCGGCCCCAGGAGCCGTACAGCCACCCCAGGCTAGCGTGTATGCGCCACAGCAGATACCGCTCTCCCGTTGCCTTGGCGTTTTCTACTGCGGCTTGCAGCAAGGCATGCGCTTCCTCCGACTGTCCCAAGCCGGTCAACGCTTCGCCTTTCAACTTCCATAGGAAGGTAATCACGCGTCCAGACGACATGCCGGGAGCCGATGCAATCAAACGCTCGACGATGTCGAGCGCCAGCGCCGGGTCGCCCTGGCACAGCGCCAGTTCCGCCCGCCTGGCCCAGCAGTAGCGCTTGTACAACGTATCCATAGGCGTTTCAGCGCAGAGCACCGACTCCAGACAGGTTAGGGCCTGCGTCCAATCGTTGACCAGGCAATAGGCTGCTGCCAACGTGCCGGTTGCTTGCAGGATCCAGACCTGGGATCGCAATTCCTCAGCCAGGGTCAGCGCCGCTTCAGATTGCCGCCGTGCCTCTTCAGGCGCAAGCAACTCCACGTACAACGCCCCCAGGGCACACCGATTCCCCACGATCCACTCGCGATGTCCGATCTGTGTGGCAATGTCAAGGCTGCTTTGGATCACCTCCAGGGACTGCCCATACCGGCCCTGCACGATATGCAACAGGCCTATGGACCAAAGCACCCAGGCTTCGCCGGCCGGCGAGCCGATCTCCCGCGTGATGCGAATGGCCTCTTGGAAGTCACGCTGGGCACGGATGGAGCTCGTCGGCGATAGCAGCGTCAGCGAAGGGTAGGTCGTACCGCCAGCATGTCCGCGGCCCGTCAGACTGAGAGCCAGGTTCGGCTTGTCACCAAGCTCCCGGAAGAGGGCGATGGCTCGATCGTAGTACGCCACGCTGGCGGTCACATCGCCTCTCAATAGATTGGCAATGCCCAGCAGGTCCAGGGTGGCCGCCAGGCCCTGCCGGTCCCCCAGTTGTTCAATGATCACCAGGGCTTGTTGATGATGCGTGATTGCCGCCCCCGGGTCTTCTACGTTCAAGTGCCAATTGCCCAACCAGTTCAGGCTCCCCGCCAGAGCCGTCGGATCTCCCATGCGGTAGGCCAGTTCCAATGCATCTCGAAAACAGTCATGGGCGCGGTTGTAGTCGCGAGAGGCCCACAGTCTTCCCAGGTCGAGCCGTGCGCGCCACTCCAAGTGCTCGACGCTGCGCTTGCCCGTACTGCCCGCGAGCTGCAGCGCTGACTCATAGTCGGCGAGAGCCCCCTCGAAATTACCCAGCGTTTCGCAGACCAAACCACGCCCCAGGTATGGCCTGATGACGGACGCCGCGGCCACGGAGACTCTCCCGGCCGCCTCAATGGCGCGTGTGTAGTGCGTGTATGCTTCGTCGTTCGCATACACGCGGTGGGCATTCTCCGCCGCCCGGGTGAAGTAGAAGAGCGCGCGGACGTCATCGCCGGCTCTGTGATAGTGATGAGCCAGTTGCACCGCGAACTCGTCCGCTTGTGCTCCGTAACAGTCCTGCAAGGCGGCCGCGACTTCTCCGTGCAATAGCCGGCGTTCTCCCTGGCTGAGCTGTTGGTAGAGATAATTCTGGACAAGGACGTGACCGAACTTGAAACGAGAGAACCGTTCCCCGTCGATGAGTAGCTCCGCCTGCTCCATCACCAACCCGTGCCGCTTCTCCAATTCCCGTGTGAGCCGGCGCAGCAACAATCTTTCCTCCATCTTCTGCACTTGCGCCACCACCTGGACGGTGAAGGCCTCGCCCTCAACGCTGGCAACCGACAGGATCTCGCGCAGCTCCGGCTCCAGGCGGTCGACTCGCTCCTCAATCACCCCCTCCACCCGAGCCGGCAGTGTCTCCCAGTCCAACACCGGTCCCTGGGTCCAGCGCCCTGCCTCGTCCCGGATCAGGTCACCCCGCGCCTGCATGTCCCGCAGCAGTTCGACCGTGAACAGGGGATGGCCGCCGGTGTGGTCAGCCAAGACCCTTCTAAACTCCTTTCCCAGACAGTTCGGCTCGGTCTCCAGAAAGGCATCGACGAAACGACGCCGCTCCCCTTCCTCACCTTCCGCCAGGTCCAGCCAGACATCGCCATAGGTGCGCTTGAATTCGCTCAGCACTTTCTGCAACGGGTGCCGCTCTCCCCCCCGGCCCAGCGCGACCTCCACAGGTCGATAGGCGCCCGCGATGAGGATGCGCGCTCCCTCCAAGCGCCGGCCCAGATGGAACAAGAGGCCGATGGAGGCGGTGTCGGCCCACTGCAGGTCATCCAAGATGAGCACCAAGGGATGAGCCTCGGCCAGGGCGCGCAGCAGGTGGGTGACCTCCTGGAAGAGGTGGCTCTGTTCGAGGCCGTTGGCGAGTGCCGCCTGTCGTTCGATCCGGTCTGTCAAGCGCTGGAGCCAAGGCGCCCCGGCCGGTACCGCGGCCCGAATCCGCGACAGCAGGGCCGGACCGGGGATCAAGGCGGGAACCACGTGGGGGCCGTGGTCGACCAGCGCCTGGGCGGCCAGGGGCAGGGCCGCCCACAGGCGCCGGGCGTGATCCCGGCCGATACTACCCGCAGTCCAACGACGCTCCACGTCGCCGGTGAGCAGGCTCAAGATGTCGCGGAACGGTAGGTAGGGGTCGCCGACCCCCGAGTAGGCGTTGCAGTTGCCGACGGCCACCAGCAGATCGGGGTGGGCCGCCATCGCCCGGCTGGCGAACTCTGTCAGGAGTGCGGTCTTGCCCCGGCCAGGGCCGCCCGTGACAAAGACGACGTGGCCTTGACCGGTCAAGGTTGTCTCGAGAAAGCCTTCCAGCCGGGCCAGCTCTCGCTCGCGGGCGACGAAGACCGGTCTCTGGCCAACGTCTGGGGCTCCCTCTTCGACAAAGGCCGGCATTCGGGGCGCGACTGCTGGCTCCTCAGCAGCAGCCGGGAGACGAGGCCGCGCCTGCTCCTTGTGGAGCGCGAGCAGCTCCTCGGTCCTGGCCAACTGCCGCTGCTGGAGGTCGAGTTGCTCGCGCTGCAATCTGCGCACCTCGGCCAGCGTCTCCTGCACGTCGCCCAGCATCCAGTGGAACTCGTCAAACTGGGTCGCCAGCCCGGCCAGACCCCGGGCCAGCGCTTCCCTGACCTCTCCCGTGGCGGCTGCCAGCGTCGCATCCACGCCCTTCACCGCCCGGAGCAGCCGGCTGGCATCTGCCCGCAAGGCCGCATCGCCGGCCCACCGCTGTAGAAGTTCCCGCTCCAGCCGCTGGCGGAGCTCCTCTGGGTCAGCTTGCGCAACATGTCTCGCAAACCGATCCAGGAACCCGGCCAGGGCCTCGGCGCCCAGATCGCGCAGCACGCCGACGTTGGCCGCCAGCACCGGAGAGTCAGACGGGAGGTCGCCCAGCAGCGCCGGCAGCAACGTGGCGCTCACCAGGCTGACGACCATCGCCTCCGGTTCCATATCCGCCAGTCGCTGCGCCCGCTGGCCCACTGTCTGGCCGATAGCGCGCCCTGACAGGGACCGTGGAGGAGGGAACTCCACCCGCGCTAGGTCGGGGTGTGCGAGTTGGTAGATCTGCTGCGGAGCGCTGACGTCCTTGAGCAGGTGCTGGCCCAGATCCACAAGGGTAGCCTGAGAGGGAAGGGGGGAGCTGCTGATGACCTGTGGCGTGAGCAGGATCTGGCCGCCCCACGCGGCGGACATAATCCGAGCGGTAGCATTGACTGGCGGCCCGAAGTAGTCGCCTGCGTGCAGCTCGGCCGCCCCGGCATGGAGACCAACGCGGATGCGCAGCATCCCGATGGCGCCCCAGGCCTCGGCCGCAAACTGCTTCTGCATCTCCAGGGCGCAGGCCAGCGGCTCGCCACCCTCACGCCCTCCCGCGCCTGGCAAGTCCCCTTCGGGGAGCATCCCGGGGAAGACAGCCGTCACTCCGTCGCCGGTGTGCTTGGTGGTGCGGCCGCCGGAGGCATCGATCTGTTCTCGGAGGATCGTATCGTGGCGGGCGATGACGGCAAGCATCACGTCGGTGTGCTCTTCCCACAGCCGGGTCGATCCTTCGATGTCGGTGAAGAGGAATACGGGCATCTCGACTGCGTTCCTGTCAGCACCGTTTAGCGCGCTGGTTGGGCAACGCTCCCTGTGGGTGTGTAATGGACCGGTATGCCAGGCCGACGTGCTGAGACAAAGGCTGCGGAGGCAAGCCAAGTCCCTGCCGTGCGAAGGGACCTTGTCGGTGGGCTTTGCAGGGACAAGCCCATCATAGCACAGGCTCAGGAAGGGGTCAATGTGCGGCGCTGTTCAGCGTGAGGCGTGGCGGCGTGGGAGACGCCCTTTCCCAAACCGCGCCCAGCCCCCGTCTGTTACACGTAGTTTGGCTGCCTGGTGTATAACGGAAGTACCAGGAGGCAGCCAATGAACAGAGCGATCGAAGAGGTCGAACGATACCTGAACCGGCGGTGCCCGGGCAGGTCCACGGCAAGGCACTATGTGAGCGACCTGCGGGTGTTGCAACGCCTTGTAGACAAGCCTCCGCGGGATGTGTCGCGGCAGGATGTC
>JAUVSX010000330.1 GCA_030596915.1 Chloroflexota bacterium
GCGACGGCGGCCGCTGCCTCGGCGCAGGCAGCGTGGCTTACTGCGGCCTCCGCCATCTTTCCGCCGCCGAGTCGCTCTTCCGCGGTGGCCAGCATCGTGGCGAGAGCGCGCTTCTTGGTGCGAACCTGGACCAATGGCTCGACGGCGCCCTCGTCTATGTGCAGGAGGGGTTTGATGTTCAGCATGGTGCCGAGAAGCCGCTTCGCGCCACCAATGCGCCCTCCGCGATGCAGAAACTCGAGCGTATCGACGGTGAAGAGGAGCTGGGCGCGGTCACGAACGCTCTCTGCGGCCGCGATGACCTCGCCAACATCCTTACCCTCCTCGGCTGCACGGGCCGCCGCGAGTGCGGAGAAGCCCAGTGCCATCGATGTCGAAAGCGAATCTACGATGCGGACGGGAGGGGAATCGACGTCTCCGGTGGCAAGCGACGCGTTCGTCACCGTTGCGCTTAGCTTGGATGAGATGAACACGCCAACGATCGCGTCGGCATACGCTCCCACGTCCCGGAAGAACTCCTCGAACTCGCCTGTCGACGGCTGCGAGGTGGTAGGGAATATGCGCGAGACTTGCAGCTTGCGGTAGAACGCCGGGGGATCGATGTCTACCCCGTCGCGGTACTTGTCATCGCCCCACAGGAGCCACAGAGGGATCACCGGAATATCGAGATCACCCAAGCTCTCCGCCGGGATGTAGGCCGTGCTGTCCGTCACGACGACGATCTTCTGGTCGCCCATTCTCATCTCCCTTCGCTACATTGATTGCTATGATGGTGCGTGGGAAGCTGCCACTGGCTAGAACACCCTGCATGCAGGTAGGGTGCGCCAGAATCTGGAAAACCGACCGTCAGCGCCAACTTGCGTTCGCGGCGGCGTAGCATCAGTCGCAGTCTGCCGGGTGGGGTCTTCGGCCTCTGCGAGTCCCCTCGCGCCTCCGCGAGCCCCTCGCGCCTCTACTCCGCTCCGCCCAGGAGGAATGTGATCGCTATACACACGACACCGGCGATCACGGTGCGGACGCCATAGCTCACCAGACTGCGCCCGCAGATCGACCCGAGGAACATCCCCAGGACGAACAGCATGGCCAGAGCAACGACGATGGACAGCGCATAGCCCACGATGATTGTGGGAAGCAGCGGCGCGAAGAACATAGGCATGAGCACGATCAGGCTGGAGATGAAGGGAGCCAGGCCGTCGACGACCGCTACAACGACGACGGCGACGCGCGATGCACGGGCGATCTTCGTGCTGCCCAGATCGGTCAGTGAGATCTTCTCCAGTTCCGCTAATTCACGGCCTCGCTCCGCGGACTCAGCCAGATACGCTCCCCACAAACCGGAGATCCCCATAGCGATTGACGTGGCGATCCCGGTGCGAATCACGATCCCCGAGCTTCGCACTCCTGCCACGTAGCTGCCCATCAACACACCGATCGTGGTCAGGATGCCGTCGAAGGCATTGTTTGCCAAGGCGCGGCGCGCAATCTCCCAGAAGCCGGCGATCCGCTCGTACTCGCGGAAATCGTCGAGGCCCTGGGCCAGGCGTTGGCGCGGGCTGATGCGTCCTCGCATGGTCGGTCCTGAACTAGTCTTGGGCCGTGTCCACGTCCTCAATGAGCACCCTGCCAGCGGCGACCTCATCAATGGAGTGAACCGAACCGCCATTCTCTTCGATGACCGCGACGATATCTTCGTAGATCAGATGCTGCCCCTCGATCGTGATCTTGGCGTTCTCTACGCGCCGGTCGATCTCGTAGATCGAGATGTTGACCCCATCCACGCCGTCAAGATCGGCCAGCACCTGAGCCAGCTCCTCAATGCTCGGGTCCAAGGGCTTCAGCACGTCCAGGACCAGTCTGCGCAAGTTCCCCATTCCTCTTCCTCTCTCCTTTTTCTTGCTCCGCGTTATCCTACGCCAGCGTCCGGGCGAAGACAAGGTAGCCGGTATGCGCCACCATGCGATCCATTGGTCGCAGGCGGGCGGCCGTTGCCTTGTACGGCCGAACGAACAACTCCTCGACCTCTATCACGCCAAACCCACTTCCCCCCAGCGCGCCAAGCATCTCGATGACCTGGTTCGCAGTGGGCAGAATGCACCCGAAGAAGGCGCCGCTGGCCAGCGCAGCGTGAGCCTGCTCCACGAAGTCCCAGGGATTCGGTAGATCCAGGAACAACGCATCGGCGCCGTGTTCATCGAAGCCCTCACTGATGTCGCGAAGCTTCAGCGTAGCGCGGTCGCTCAACCCAAGGCCCGCCAGGTTCTTCCGGGCCAGGTTTCGCACGTCCGGGCGTATCTCGTACGAGTGAACGTGTCCCGTGGGACCGACTGCCTGGGCCAAGACGAGGGTTAGCGCTCCACTTCCCGTTCCCGCCTCAACGACGCAGCAACCGGGCGCGATGCTCATCTTCATCAAGATGTAGCCTGCGTCCTTGGGGTAGACTATCTGCGTTGTCCGCGTGAGCTGGCGGACGATGTCATCGGTCGAAGGTCGGAGCAGGAGCATGGGGCGGCCCATGCGCGTGGGGACATAGGATCCCCAAGAGGTCTCGATCAAGTCATCGTGGGAGAGCGTCCCGTGGTGGGTATGTAGCTCCGCGCCGGGTTCCAGCCGCAGAAGTACCGACTTTCGATCGCGCCCGATGAGCAGAGCCAGGTCGCCCGGTTGTGCGGTTGGTGAGGATTCCTGAACGATCACACTATCCTGCGGCATTGCGCGGGCTACGTCGCCCATGGGTAGAACCCCATTCGGAGTTCGCAGGTGCGGCGCGGCAACGGTGGCCCCGCAAGGCCGATGGTCATTATAGCGCACTCCTCGTGCAATGCAACCCATCGGCTCGACGCGCAGACGGGAGCAGCCGTCGAGAGCTCATTCCTGCGCGTTTCGCTGAAGAGTCAGAAGCGCGCGTTGTCCGATATATCTGTCCGTCTCAGCGTACTGCGCGGATGGACCGCAACGTGCGGCGAAGCGTTGACGCCGCGGTGCGACGGTGGTAGACTTGGTTCTACCTCCCGCCGCCGCGGATTCCCCGACGTGCGAGTCGTTTGGGCGCGCTGTGGGGGAGGGATGGGCGACGTGGGATCGGGCAGGAAGATCGTTGTCCACATTGAGGGTGATCCTGCGCTGATGGAGCTGGTCAGGGCCGTCTTGGAGCGCGGGGGCTGTGATGTGATCGGCGCGGCCAGCGGAGGCGAGGGGCTGGACGCGGCACGCCGGGTCGGACCCGATCTGGTCCTGCTGGAACTGAGCCTTCTGGGTGTGGATGGGTGGGAGGTCTACCGGCAGCTAAGGGCCGATCGACGGACGAAGGATGTTCCAGTGGTCGCGGTGATCGATCAGGTGCAGGAGATCGACCGGGCTCTCGGACCGCATCTTGCGGGGCTGGACGGCTACGTGACGAAGCCGCTCGGTCCCCAGGAGCTCGCGCGCACGGTGAGTTTAGGTCCTGCAACGTCGGGGCTAGTCGCCGCGCCACTCCGCGCGCGCACGGAGTGGGGACCGATTGTGGCGAGGGTAGGTCGCCCGAAGGGTGGTGAAGTTGCATCAGGACAGTGCGGGAGGTGGACGGTGGAGCTTCTGATCGTCAGGCTCGAGAAGCCGGAGGCTGTCAACGTGATTCTAGGCCAGTCTCACTTCATCAAGACGGTGGAAGACGTACACGAGGCGTTGGTGACGAGTGTGCCCGGCATCAAGTTTGGTCTGGCGTTCTGCGAATCGTCTGGACCGGCTCTGGTTCGCGCCAGCGGCACCGACGATGGGATGATCGAGCTGGCCAAGCGGAACGCACTTGAGCTCAGCGCCGGCCACTCGTTCTGTGTCTTCCTGGCGGAGGGCTGCTACCCTGTCAACGTGCTTAATGTGATCAAGATGGTGCCGGAGGTGTGCCGCATATTCTGTGCCACCGCAAACCCCGTCGAAGTCATCCTGGCTCAGACGGACCAGGGTCGGGGCATTCTTGGTGTCATCGACGGGGTCGAGACACGGAGCATTGAGACGGACGCGGACGTGGCACAGCGCAAGGACTTCCTCCGCATGATCGGCTACAAGCTATAGAGCGGCGCTGGCGTGGGGAATGCCGTGCGAACGTGCTGCGGCTTGACCTTCGCTCGCTCCCAGGCGGTTGAGGCAGAAGTGGTTTGTCGATTGGCCCACTGGGCAAGGTTGGGGGGAACGCGCGTGTGCCGGAGAGCCATACTCGCGCTGGCTGTGCTCGTCTGGCTTGCGCTTTCCCCGGCCTTCGCGTGCGCCCAGCCGCCCGAGCCGGAACCCGACTCCGTAGTGCACATCGTGCAGCGAGGCGACACGCTACTGTCCATCGCCCGGCAGTATGGCGCCACGGTCGATGCGATAACCCATACGAACGGTATCGGAGACCCGCGGGAGATATACTTCGGGCAGCGCCTCCTTATCCCTAGCCGTGGAAGGGTCCGCGTCGAAGAGACCATCCCCCACGTGGTTGCGGCAGGAGAGCCGCTGGATGGAATCGCCAAACGCCACCGCACGACTTGGCAGACGCTGGTAGAGATCAACGGTCTGCTCTCGCCCAGTGTGACATACGCAGGCCAAGTGCTCC
>JAUVSX010000124.1 GCA_030596915.1 Chloroflexota bacterium
CCTGCCTCCCCAGAGTCCCATTGTCCCGGTATCCGATCCCTATCCCGCCGCCAGCACCGGGGGCCTAGTCCCTCTTGAACTTGCTGAAATCGGGAGCAGTCAGATCGGCATCGGACCCATTGGCAATGTCGATCAGCGCCCTGACCTTAAGCGGTAGCCCGAAAAGGTTGATGAAGCCAGCCGCGTCGCTCTGGTCATACACATCATCGTGGCCAAACGTAGCGAAATCCTCACGGTACAGGCTGAAGGGCGACCGCCGACCAACAACCGTGCACGACCCTTTGTACAACCTTACCCGCACTGTGCCGGTCACGCGGCGCTGGGTCACAGCCACGAATGCGGCTATCGCTTCGCGTAAAGGCGTGAACCACTTGCCGAAGTAGATCAGTTCAGCGTAGCGATGGCCCACGACCTCCTTGTAGTGTAGGGTGTCGCGGTCCAGGCAGATGCTCTCCAGGCCCTGATGCGCGGCGTAGAGGATCGTACCGCCGGGCGTTTCGTAGACGCCCCGGGACTTGATACCGACCAACCGGTTCTCGACGAGATCAGCGCGCCCGACTCCGTTAGCACCACCGATTTCGTTCAAACGCGTCAGCAGCTCAACCAGCCCCATCGCTTGCCAGTCCAGGGCCACTGGCACGCCCTGGACGAAGTCGATCGTCACGTATTGGGGAGTGTCGGGAGCGGCCTCTGGCGCGACCGTGATCTGGAACATCTCCTCGTCCGGCTCCTGCCAAGGATCCTCGAGAATGCCTCCCTCATGGCTCAGGTGCCAGATATTCCGATCCCGACTGTAGATCGACTTCTCGGTGGCCGCAACGGGCACATTGTGGGCCCGGGCGTAGGCCAGCGCATCCTCGCGCGAGCGGATCTCCCATTCACGCCACGGCGCAATGACCCGCAGATGAGGATTGAGCGCCATCACGGTCAGCTCAAACCTGACTTGGTCGTTGCCCTTGCCCGTGCACCCGTGTGAGACAGCGTCCGCGCCCTCCATCTCGGCGATACGGACCATGTGCTTCGCTGTGATCGGTCGTGCGAAAGATGTCCCGAGCAGGTACAGCCGTTCGTAGATGGCGCCGGCCTGCATCGTCGGGTAGGCGAAGTCCTTGAGGAATTCCTCGCGTAGGTCAACGACATAAGCCTTGGACGCGCCGCTCGCTCTTGCCTTCTCCTCCAGGCCAACAAGCTCATCCTCTCCCTGGCCCAGGTCGGCCGTGTAGGTCACGACCTCGCAGCCGTAGTTCTCCTTGAGCCACGGCACGATAACCGACGTGTCCAGGCCTCCGGAGTAGGCCAGCACTACCTTCTTGACTTGGTCCTTCCCCTTCACTGTACCGTCTCCTTCTGTGTACTAGGACATACAACTCGACTGTGTCAATGTCGGTGAGCGGGCATTCGCCAACCCAAAACGAAAGCGCGACGGCGAACCCATCGCGCATGAAGAAGCGCCAGCCCCCCTGTCTGGAGGCTGGCTCGGTTTCACTCAATCAGCGAAACCCGCAAGAAGCCCTACCCAGACGGGTGGACTGGCTCCTCTCGGCTTCGCTTCAAGCTGACTGTCGATAGTCTCATATGACTGTGCACCAAAACCGTAATTGGCCCTCTCGACTAGCGATATCTTACCATATGCCCTGGAACTTGTCAAATCGCCTTGCTGGGTGTGTTTCAGTTTGGGCGCGATCCGCCGCCGCTCTATCCGTGTGACTGTCGAATAGCGTGCATCTCAGGGACTGGTCGACGCAGGATCACCGGGTCGAAGGTGGCACTGGCCCCAAGACTGAGATGCGCCCGCCTCGCTCTTGCGCTTGACAGGAGCCGACCCATATGGTACCATGCCTACCAGTGTTGAATGACACCCATTTCCGCAGAGAGGTGGCGGTGAACAACGTGACTCTGAGCGTATCCAGGGGGAAGCGCAGCGCGAAGCCAGGCACAGAGTCTGGATAGTACCGCTGCGGTCGGCAGTACCTAGCCATTCTACGGCTCTCCAGACGCAAGGTTGGGGAGCCGTTTGATTGTTGGCAGGCAGGTCGCTGAGCACCGTACAGGAGGTTCCAATGCTGTCCGCCATACCATTCCGTTTCAGCGCCTACACGCCTCGGCGCCTCGAAATCATCGATACGACGCTCCGCGAGGGGGCGCAAACATCGTTGCTGCACGACCATCACAAACACTTCTTCAGCCAGGCGGACAAGGTCGAGATCACCAGGGCGCTGATTCTCTACGGAGTGAAGTTCATCGAGATGTTCGCGCCCATCGTGAGCCCTCGCGAGCGCGCGGACATCGGTGCCATCCAGACCGTGCGCGATAGCCTGATCACTCAGAAGGGCTACACCTTCCTGCTCGCCCACGTGAGGTGCCATCCGGCGGACGTCGAGTCCGCTATCGAGGCGGGCTTCGACGGCCTCAACTTCTACATCGGGACGTCAGATTACACGCGCGCGAACAGTCACGGCAGAGACTTGCGCGAACTGACCCGCCGGGCACGGTCGCTCCTCGAGCAGGTCCGCGCCGACTACCCCCACTTGATCCTACGGTTCAGTGGCGAGGATGCATTCCGGACCCATGACGACGAACTGTACCAGGTCTATGATGAGGTCGCGACGCTGGTCGACCGCCTTGGGGCCCCTGACACTGTCGGGGTGGCCACACCAGCATCTGTCGCAAGGCGCGTGGGAGGATTGCGCCTGCGCTACCCCGGCATAGATTTGGAGGGTCACTTCCACGACGACCGAGGACTGGCAGTGGTGAACGCTCTGGAGGCCGTTCGGTGCGGGGTCCGCTATGTCAACACCAGCGTTCTAGGGATCGGCGAGAGATCGGGCATAGCCTCGATGACCGCCCTGCTGTTCAATCTCCTCATCGACCGCGCCTACGATCATCTTGAGGGATACCAGCTTCGCGGCTCCTACCCATTCAACGTGATGATAGCTTCGAAATTGAACATGCTGGTTCCGTCCAAGGAGCCAGTCAGCCTCACAAACCGCACACACACAGGTGGGGTTCATCAGAAGGCGGTTCTGAACGACGTCGTGACTTACGAGGCGCACCCATTGGACCAGTTTGGGGTCACAGAGACCGAAGTGTTGCTGGGCCCTCTCAGCGGTTGGAATGCCATATTCAACTACTTGAAAGAGATCCGCTACTACCGCCTGGACGAGGAAACTGCCCGGGCTATCACCAAGGTTTACAAGACGCGGGTGTACGACATAGGGGGGCAGCCTCCCGCCAAGGTGCTGACCGACATCGCAGAGAACGAGTTTGGCTTGCAGCGTGAGGAGAGCACCAAGCCCTATCTGGATGCCGTCGTACAGCGCATGGACAGCCAACCTCAGTCCCCCGTGGCGGCTCCAGTCGCATCCGGCGGCTAGTAGGTCGTGCAGAGGAACGACTCGACCTTCGGAAACAGCACGTCGACGAGCATGCGCCATCCAGGGGCCACTCGTACGTCCGGGTAGCTCGCCTCCAGCTCCGCGATCGTGCGGAACCCCAGCACAAGCGGGACGAACTGAAGGGGCGGGACGCAGACTGGCTCGCCGTCTGTGAACCCCAGCCTTGTGACTTTGCCAAGTTTCCCGGCCCCAAATCGCAGCAGTATGGTCTCGCGATAGAGGCTCAAGTGCAGATCACGCGTCATCCCGGAGAACGGAGATTCGGCCACCCGGCGCTCAAACACCGGCGCCAGAGCGTGGAGCAGGCGAGCGGGGCTGGGGATATGAACCTGCCACTGGTAGGTGCCCAAGTCCCGAGCCCCCAGTGAGCGAGCCAGGCGCATCAACGTGCAGTCGGCGGGCAGGTTGAGCCGGATGCCCGGCTTGCTGCGCTCGACTGTGAGCCGCTTGAGATGCTGTAGCGTTGCCAGTGCAGCGTCGTATCCCAGCGGCGACACCTCGCTCACCGTCAGCTCATCCCCGAAGTGATGACGGGGAAGGGCGAAATACCCGGCGACGTGTTGGCCGGCACTCTCGACAATCCATCTCTCACATTCGGTCTCGGTGCCAACCGCATGTGCCAGAAGGTACTGCCACGTCGGCTCATCCCGGACAGCGTGGATGGCCAATGCGCGAGAGGCATCGTCGTACAAGCGTTTCAGCTTCGGCACATCGACTTCGGTGGCCAGGCGGAATCCAAACCGCGCCGTCACCGGCTCCGGGATGTCCCTCAACTCGAGCCGCAGCCCGCCCTCCAGGGGCAGCGCGTACTCGTACCCAAACTGGCGGTAGTAGTACGGGATACCCTGGATGTGGGAGATTAGACACCCACGGATCTCCAGCCGGTGTTTGAGGTGACGCACCTGCGCGCGGACTAGTCCGCGCCGGCGAAAGGTCTCCGAGGTACCGACGATACCCATCTCGCCCGCGCAGATCTCGACGTCCTCGAACCGCCAGGTCCAGGGAATCAGGCACAGAGAGGAAACGATAGACTCGCTTCTCTCGTCCTCGACGAAAAAGAGGTCGGCGAGCTTGGTCTTCGGGTGATGGAAGAACAGGGCGCGCGTCATTGCCGCGGTCTCCGACCCGTGGACCAACCCGTTGAACGCGGCCACGCGCTCCACGTCGGACGAATTCGCGGCCGTGCACACGACGAGATCGCCGTCGAGGCGCTCTAGTACGTGTGGGCCAGGGGTACTCACCCTGTCACCAGGTCCACGCCCGGGATCGCGCGCCTATGCCCCGCGCCCGAGGATGACACCACCACGTTCTGCCCCGCGCCGGTCGTCCGGCTTGGCGCCCGGGCCCTCGAGGTCGGCGGCCAACCGCGCCACCAACCCCTCCACCTCATCGAGATGCAGACCGAACCGTTCCGCCCGGTCGAGCACCGCCTGTGCGAGGTCCGTGGTGACTTGTGCCTTGAACTCGGCCACATCGCCGAATAGCACCCAATCGACCTCCCGGCGGCGAAGCAGCGACTGCGCCGAGGGGCTCGTCATAACCCTCTTGCGGTACGGCATGACGGCTGCTCCCGAATCCCGTGCCAACTGCCACTCGAGGCCCATAGGGGCCGCGAAGTCGGACCCAAGGATCACAAGGAATAGGTCGCACTCGCCGGCAAATGCCAGAGCCTCCGCGATCGCGTCACCTGGCCCGGGCGTGTGTTTGATCTCCCAACCCACGAGGATAGGCAGCTCAGCCGCAACCTGGCCAAGCGCCTCCCGTTCGGCGGCCACTTCGGGGCTACTGCTTACGAACAGACGGATCGGATTCGCCATACTCGAGACTCCCGCGGTCATGTTTGCGCACCACCCATCGGCTCTGGCGCGACGGCCCGAGACCGATGATGGTCCCCGAGCGCGGCTCAGACAGACTACAGAGGGCGGGTCCGCAGAATCGTACCACACCGCACCGGGCGGAGCAAGAACTGCCGTGGCCTGGCGCGTGTGAGTGCACCACCGGCTCGGGCCGGCGACCTGAGACACGACCTGGGCCGCGCCCTGACCCCCCCGCAGCCCCGGAGGGATTGCTAGTGCGGATCTCCTGTGCTAGACTGGGCCACATATCGCGCCTAAGGTCACGTCTCTGATGCCTTCACTCCCTACGCGGCTGGCTGATCTACGGAACCTCCTCGAAGCCCTCGACTGGGATCGCCTGTCGATGCGCGTGGAGGAGGAAGCCCACACCCGCATTGCCATCGTCGGGCCGGTCAATGCGGGCAAGTCCACGCTCTTCAACCTGATCAAGGGGCGCAGGGTCTCAGCCGTCACTGCCGTACCAGGAACGACCAAGGGGTTGGTGACAGAGCAGGTGGGTCCCTTCACGCTCGTCGACACACCGGGGTTTGGTGAGGTGGGTGGTGTGGATCGAGCGGCCGTGGCGCGGACCGCCGCCGAGCAGGCCGACGTCGCCGTGCTGCTCCTCGACGCCGGAGGGGGACTCAGACAATCCGACTACCAGACCTACGAAGCCCTGCGGGCGGCGAACGTGCCGCTGATCGTCGCACTGAACAAGATTGATCTGATCAAGCGCGACCTTGCAGTGGTGTTGGAAGATGCGGAGCGAAAGCTTGGCACGCGGGTAATCCCGATCTCAGCCAAGACGGGAGCCGGAGTCGCCGACCGACTGATCCCGGCCATTGCCGACGCGCACCCATGGGTAGGCGTGGCCCTGGGACGGGCTCTGCCCGCGTACCGGAGACAGGTCGCCCTCCGAATGACGCGAAGCGCTGCCCTGCTCAACGCCATCATCGCAGCACAGCCCGTGCCCGGGCTCGATATCCCCTTCCTCCTGGCCGCTCAGGTCCGGCTTGTTCTGCGTATCGCTGCCGTCTACGGGGAATCGCTCAGTGTACGGCACGCCCGTGAGCTGCTCACGACGATGGCTGGCGGCGTCGCCATACGGTACCTTGCAGGATCCGTAGTCAAGGTAGTCCCAGGACCCGGCTGGCTTGTGTCAGCGATAATCAACGGATGGGGCACCTGGGTGATTGGCCAAGTGGCGATCGCCTACTTCGCCGGGGGCAAGCGGCTGACCCCACAACAGCTTCGGGAACGGTACCAGCGTATGTCGCGGCGCCTGTTGAGATGGCGTAGGCCAGCTCGGGAGGGAGCCGTCGCCTCTGCGGACGCTTCAGACGCACCAGGAGATGGCGGCACTCCCAGCGCACAGCCCGAGCAGGGGTGACCTACCGCTCTCGTCGGGTATCATCGTGGGCGGAAGCGTTCCTCGTGGCCCGGGCTGCTCCCGCAACCATAGGCTCGTGGGCTCCCTCCAAACCCAACTCGTCGAGTCGCTCCTCCGTCGGCCATCCCGTCCCAGGATCCCAGCCGTGGAGACGGAAGAACTCGTCGACGACCGGTCCGAAACGCTGCCGATCCAGCCTGCGACGCTCCCCGAAGAGGGGGTTGGGAAAGCTCTCCGGCTGCTCGAAGTAGGGGAGCACCATCTCGTCCACGCTCCGATCTCGGCCCCAATGGCGCACTTGCACGGCTCGCTCAAGCGTCAACACCCGCGCCGCCGCCCGCTCGAAGTCATCCTCACTCCACGCTACGCCAGTGCCTGCGACGAAGAGCTGAAACTCGACTGACGTCCCTTCGACATCGCCAACACCCGCGATATCGCGCAGGTGATAAGCGCGATCATCTGAGTCCTCCTTCCAGAGCAACGGGAAGACCTGATCGTCGACCGGGACACAGTCTTTCATGATCGGCCGCAAGGTATGGTACCAGCCAACCCGGGCCTTGCCTTCGTACCCGCTGTAAGGGTCCGTCGCGTCAGGGGAGCCGTAGATTCGTCTCCCGAGCTGGCGAACGTCCTCGAGGGCAGCGCGCCGCTCAGCGTCGGTCTCAGCCTGCCACACGCGACCAGCAGCGCCCATCGCGTGCAAGGACCCGTGTCCAGTCGAGAAGGGGTCTCGCGTGTCGGACATCCACTGCAACGCCGCCGAGATCCAATAGGGGAAGGGCTGATTCCAACCATTGCGCCCATCCCAGTGGGAGGCGTGGCCCCAGCCAGGGTAGAACTGCGCGATCAGATCCTCTCCCAAGCCCAGGGCCTGCGCCGCCGCCCAGCCACCTTCTGCCAGAGCGTGGCCAATTCCCTCGCGGTAGGCGATGGCGTGAAGGAACGAGGCCCAGAACTGCGCCGAGTTCCAATCGATCGTCAACCCATTCAGCTCGGAGATGAGCCCGGCCTGTTGGCACGAGATCAGCCAGGGTACCATGCCGGTCAGGATATCGAACTGGTTGAGCCCGTACCGATTGGAGAGGACATTCATCTCGAACGCCGCGCGGCGACTCAGCCGCCACCCTGCGGTCGCCGACTCGTCGGACTCCTCTCCGTCGGGACCGACGAACCGCAGCGCGATGCAGACCCAGTCGCCGCTCCACTTGCGGTCGAACGCACAGCCCGGCACGTCCCGAAACTCGACAGCACATGGAGACACGCACATCTCGCTGCACGCCCTGAGGCGTGCGCGCCCGTCCCCATCGGCCGCGAGCCGCCGATTGAAGGCCCGCATATCATGGCCGAACCACGCTGGCGGACGGGCCGAGCCAGCGCGAGCCTTGGCGATATCCCTGAGCGTGTCAGGCCTCACTACGGCGACA
>JAUVSX010000357.1 GCA_030596915.1 Chloroflexota bacterium
ACCCCAACGGCCATCAGGTTCGCCCGCCCGGTCCTGTATGCTTCCTATGCTTACCACTCATCTCGGTATCTCCTTTCGTCTCTGGGTTGAGGAGATACCCTGCCACAACTCACAAATCCAATATACCAGGGGCGCCGCTAGCCGTCTGGGGCAACACCAGCCCCGCAAGCGTAGGTGGCAGCACCTCTTGAGCGCCACTGTGTGCGAGGGCATACGCCGACCGCACGGGTCGCCCCTTGGGGCAGGCGTCCGCCCTTACGCCCGGCGAAAGCTGACACGTGGCACGCTGCGTGACATCGGCTATAATACGACTTCCATCTTGGAGCACACAGCATGCCTAGATATCGCCGACCGACCGGTACCCTTGATATCCTTCCGGAGGACCAGCCCCACTGGGACCACGTTCGCAATAGGGCGCGCCATCTCGCGGAGTTGGCTGGCTTCGAGCGTATCGACGTCCCGATGTTCGAGGCAACGGAGGTCTTCGCCCGTTCTATCGGCGCAGGCACCGACACGGTCGACAAGGAGATGTACACCTTCACCGACAAGGGCGGCCACAGCCTCACGCTGCGACCAGAGTTCACGGCCGGTGTGATGAGGGCGTTCATCGAGAACGGTCTCCACGTCCGACCTCGACCTCTCAAGCTCTACTCGGTCGGCGCCACGTTCCGCTACGAGCGCCCCCAGGCCGGCAGGTATCGCCAGTTCGCGCAGTTCAATGCCGAGATCCTGGGGGAGCAAGGGGCTGACGCGGACGTCGAGATCATGATGCTCGTGTGGGACCTCTATGCTGGGTTGGGCTTCCAGGACCTCGCGTTCCAGCTCAACTCGACTGGCTGTCCGCAGTGCAAGCCGGTCTACGTGTCCAGGCTCGAGGCGCACTACGCAGGGTACCCGGACACGATCTGTAAGGATTGCGTCCGGCGCTTGACGCTCAGTCCCTTGCGCGTGCTCGACTGCAAGGCGGCGCAGTGCCAGCCTGTGATAGGCCGGGCGCCGCACTTCTTGGACTACGTGTGCGAGGAATGCGCGGAACACTTCGCCACGCTGCGGGACTATCTCGACCTGTTGGGACGCGAGTACGTTGTCAATCACCGGCTGGTTCGCGGGCTTGATTACTATACCAAGACGGTCTTCGAGGTCTGGGCAGCAGGGATCGGGGCTCAAGCGGCTGTATGTGGCGGCGGCCGATATGATGGGCTGATCGAGCTCCTCGGGGGACCGCCCACGCCCGGCGTGGGCGTTGGTGTTGGGCTGGAGAGGATCATCCTCGTGATGAAGAGCCTGAATGTGCCCGTGCCGCCGCTTCCCGCACCACGCGTATTCTTGGCGCACCTGGGGACCGCCGCCCGACGGGAGGCCGTGCGGCTGGCGAATGCCTTCCGAGGGGAGGACTTGGCCACGTGGATGTCCTTTGGCGACCGGCGGCTGAGGAGCCAGCTTCGGGAGGCTGGGAAGCGATCCGCTGACTTCGTCGTGATCTTGGGCGAAGACGAGCTCGCGCAGGGCGTCGCGTCCGTCAAGGAGATGGCGACTGGCGACCAGGTCGAGGTCGGATTGGTGAATCTGATCGGCTGGCTGAAGTCGAGGCTCTAGTGTGTGGTGCTACGGGTGAAGCGGTGTGACGGACTGCTCACAGGCGCATCCAAGCAGCGAGGAATCGCTCTCTCTTGAGGCCGTTCTCGATTGCTCGGATAAGCTCGTGTATCCGCTGTCGACGGTAGAGAACCGGGTCATCCTCGGTGATGCGCTCGCCGTCCTGGATAAGCTCGAGCCCGAGATTGTCGACTGCGTCTTCCTCGATCCCCCATACTACTTGCAGCTCTCCGGGCGGCAACTGCGGCGCTGGGGTGTCAATTCGTCCGTCGACGGGGTGAGCGAGGAGTGGGACCGATTCTGTTCGTTCGCCGAGTATGACGAGTTCATTGAGCGCGTGCTGAGAGGGATCAGGCGAGCCATGAAGCCCTCTGCCACGTTATGGGTCATTGGCACCTACCACAACATCTTCCGCATCGGGAAGATGATGCAGGATCTGGGCTACTGGATGCTGAACGATGTCACCTGGGTGAAGACCAACCCAATGCCGAATTGGCTGGGTGTGCGCTTCACGAACGCCACTGAGACTCTGATCTGAGCAGTCAAGGACAAGGCGGTTAAGGACTAACCCTTTGACCGCGACGCGGCCAAGCGGCTCGGCATCGGCAAGGTGGGTGCCGGCGTGTGGGTCCTGCCCCTCTGTGCCGGGCGAGAGCGAGTGAAGGGGGCTGATGGAAAGAAGGCTCATCCCACGCAGAAGCCCGGCGAACTGCTTCGCCGGGTCACCGAGACACCCACCTGTCCCGGAGACCTGGTACTCGACCCATTGGCGGGCGTGGGGACAACCGGTCACGTCGCGGGAGCATTGGACCGGCGGTTCGTTATGATCGAGCGGCGGTCGGAATACGTGGAGGCGATGCAACGCCGGTTCGAGGCGCCAGTGCAGTTCAGGCCGTTGCGGGCGCCTGGTGCTGAGTGGGCGGTATCGAACCTGGAGCCGGCAGGAACGGGGTGAACAGGTGGCGACTTGGGCGCGGCTGACAGGCGGACGCGTGGCCGGAGTCCTGGGGGTCAGAGCAACGTGAGGAAGGTAGCGATACTGCACAATCCCCGCCTCGAGCGAGCGGGTCCCCTGGCTGCGCAAGTCGCCGACTGGATCCAGGAGCGTGGGGTTGGAGCCTGGGTTCTGCCCGCGGAGCTCTCGTGCGCTCAACTTGCGGGGCTGGACGGGACTGTTCGCGAGCGACTCGTCGGGACCGATTTGCTTGTGACTCTGGGTGGCGATGGCTCAATTCTGAGGGCCTCGCACGTAGCGGCGCCGCTGGGCATACCGATACTGGGCATCAATCTCGGGCGCGTCGGTTTCCTGACTGAGGCGGGTCCCGAGGAGTGGGAGCACGTACTGGGTCAAGTCCTCGCTGGGGAATTCTGGACCGAGGAGCGTATGATGCTTCAGGCCCAGGCGTTTCACGAGGGCTGCTCGCTTGGGCGGGCGGAAGCTCTCAATGACGTGGTCGTCGGCCGTGGCGCGCGGGCACGGGTTGTGCGCCTGCGCGTAGAGGTCGATGGTGGCGGGCTTGCTACCTATGTTGCAGATGGCCTGATCGTGGCCAGTCCCACGGGCAGCACGGCCTACGCGCTGGCGGCGGGCGGCCCCATCCTTCCGCCGCAACTGCGAAACGTCCTTCTCGTGCCAGTGGCGCCACATCTCAGCATGGCCCGTCCCGTTGTGCTTTCTGAGGGCGTTCGGGTCCGGATTGTCGTCGAAGCGGGGCGGGAGGCTGTCCTCACGGTCGACGGCGAGGTGCAGTCGAGCCTGGAGTGCGGGGATGAGGTAGTGGTGGCAGCGAGTCAGCACGCTGCTCTCTTCGCCCGTGTTCGGGAGCGTACCTATTTCTACAAGACGCTGGTCGCCCGGCTGGTTCCGCGCCACTAGTTACGGAAGCGGGGGACTACGACCAGAAACGAGGGAGTCGATAGCTTGAGCGAAGTACTGTATTGTGAGAATCATCCTGGCACAGAAACGCGCCTGCGCTGTAATCGGTGCGCCAAGCCCATCTGCCCGAAGTGTGCCGTCCGCACCCCCGTCGGCTACAGGTGCGAGGAGTGCGTGCGCAATCAGCAGCGCGCCTTCTACGATGATTTCAGCGGCGCCCAATACCTGATCGTCGCTGCCGTGGCGCTCCCGATGTCGCTGCTGGCGGGTTGGTTCGTACCTCGCCTGGGGTGGTTTGTCATCTTTCTGGGCCCATTGACCGGCACCGCGATCGCCCGAGCTGTCCGCTGGGCGCTGCGCCGCAAGCGAGGGCAGTACACGTGGCTGCTGGTTGTTGGGTCAATCGTCGTGGGCGGGGTGCTTCCTCTGGTTTTCTCAACGGTCATCCCGCTTCTGTTCGCTGTCCTCTCGGGCAACCCGGGCGGGGGCATTCTGGGAGGTCTCTTCGGCCTGCTCTGGACGGCGGTGTACGTCGTCACGGCCGTTGGCGCCGCCTACGCGTGGCTTCGGCCTGGTCGCCGGACCTGAACGCCGGAGTCTGGAATGCTTGCCGAGCTGCACATTCGCGACTTCGCGATAATCGATGAACTGCATCTGGCCTTCGCCCCCGGGTTCTCGGTCCTGACGGGTGAGACAGGGGCGGGGAAGTCGATCATCGTCGATGCGGTGAGCCTGGCGCTCGGCGGGCGCGCTGATAGCACGGTGGTCCGCTCTGGCGCTG
>JAUVSX010000341.1 GCA_030596915.1 Chloroflexota bacterium
CCTTCCGGACTCTCGTCACGTTGGTGACAAGCAGATCATCGCCTACGATCTGCACACTATCACCCATCCGCTGGCGCATCAGCGCCCAGCTCTCCCAGTCATCCTCGTCGAGCCCGTCCTCGATGCTGATGATCGGGTACCTGGAGACCCAGTCCGCGTAGAAGTCAACCATCTCCTCGCCCGTCAGAGAGCGCCCCTCTTTCTTCAGGACGTACCGCCCATCCTCATAGAACTCGCTCGCCGCCGGGTCCAGCGCTATCCAGATCTGTTCGCCCGGACTGTAGCCCGCCCTCTGGACCGCAGCCAGGATCAGCTCGATCGCCTCTTCGTTCGTCTTCAGACTGGGCGCAAACCCGCCCTCGTCGCCGACGCCGGTCGAATACCCGCGCTCCTTGAGTACCGACTTGAGCGTGTGGTAGACCTCAGCTCCCCAGCGCAGCGCCTCGGAGAAGCTGCTGGCCCCCACGGGCATCACCATGAACTCCTGTAGATCCGGGCCATCCATGGCGTGCTTGCCGCCGTTCAGGATGTTCATCATCGGCACTGGCAGGACGTGAGCGTGCACGCCTCCGATATACCGGTACAACGGAATCTGCAGAGCGTTCGCCGCAGCGTGGGCCGCGGCCAGTGAAACGCCCAACATCGCGTTGGCCCCTAGCTTGCCTTTGTTGGGCGTGCCGTCCAGCTCGAGCAGCCGGCTGTCGATCTCTGCCTGCTCCGTCGCGTCCCAGCCCGCCAGCTCCTCCGCGATGATGTCGTTCACGTTGGCAACTGCCTGCGACACGCCTTTGCCCCCATAGCGTGTCTTGTCACCATCGCGCAGTTCCAGCGCCTCGTGGATGCCCGTCGAGGCGCCCGACGGCACCGCAGCCCGTCCCCAGGCGCCGCCCAATAGGATAACCTCCACTTCGACCGTGGGATTGCCGCGCGAATCCAGTATCTCGCGTGCCACTATGCCATCAATATCCGTCTCAAACATCCTTGTCCTCCACTGTGATGATTGCTCGGTTCAAGGCGGCGTTCCCCCGCCCGGCAGACCTGGTGCAGCCCGCACTGGGCCAGCGCCGACTCGCTGATTCGCTGATTCGCTGACTCGCCCCCCTACCCCACCCCCATCTTGAGGTACAGTCGCTGGAAATCGAAATACTCCTCCAGCAGCGCCTCGAATTGCTCCAGCTTCGTCGCCTGCCCCAGACGCGTCTTGCCGAACACTCGCTCGATGGATTCCACCGTCTCCATCGTGTTGGTGCGCACGAGGAGCACCGGGACACCGCACTGCTCAGCCCGTCGCAGAACCTCCGGCATGGGGCGCAGATGCCCAGTGAGTATCAGGCACTGAATCGTCGTCTCCAGCGCCACTAGCTGGATGTCGGCGCGGTCACCGCCCGTTATCACGGCCTTGGTGCCCGGCGCGCGACGGATGCGCGGAAGAGCCTTTTCCGCGCTCATTGCCCCGACGATCAATGACTCGATCAGAACGTCGCGCCTTGCTGGAAGCGCCAAAAACTCGGCACTAAGCACGTCCGCGAGTTCCCCCACGCTGATGGCCTGAAGCTGCGGCCGCATAGGGATGGTGCCCAGCACAGGCACGCCGCGTTGCTCCAGGCCCGGGCGGCAGACCCGCTCGAAGAAGTCCATCTCTTCGTCGGGTACGACGTTTACGACCGTGCCGATCAGACGCTCGCCCACCTGCTGGCACGCCGCGATGCAGGCGTCCGCCGCGCTCACGTGGTTGCGGAAGCGGATCATCGCCATCGTCGGCACATCCAGCGCCTCGGCAACACGGACCGGATCGACGCGCAGGCTAAGCCCCTCTCTCAACGAGGCCCCGCCATCCAGCACGACAATATCCTTGTCGGCGGCGACGCGCTCGTACTTCTCGAGGACTTGAGGCAGAAGATCGCATTCCGGCCCCGCGGTGAAGGCGTCGTGCACCATCTCAGGAGTGAGGACGACGCCTACCAGGTCCTCCAGGCGTTCGCCTAGACCGAGGGTCCGCCGAACAAAGTCCGCGTCCTCGTCGAGCAGCCGGCCTGGCATCAGCTCCCACGGGACCGCGGAGATCGGCTTGAAGTAGCCGACCCTCAGGCCTTCCTTCTGGAACCGGCGCCCCAACGCCAGACACACGGCGGTCTTGCCGCTGAATCGGTGTAGGGAGGTGACGTACAACGCTTTCATACTTCTTGCCTCACTTTGTTCGATGGATCACGTTGTCTTACGCTCGCCTGCGGTCCTGTAGGCCCGAACCACGTCGTGCCGACCGGACCGAGGGCCTAGTGCGCCAAGACCAACCGCATGTCAATCGCCATCGCCCCGCGGCCCTCTTCGAAGACCATCAGCGGATTGATATCCAATTCCACGATCTCTGGAAAGTCGGTGACCAGCCGGCTGAGACGCATCAGGGCATCCACCATCGCCGCGTGGTCGGACGGCGGCTCGCCGCGCACCCCCTCCAGGAGCGCGTAGGAGCGGATCTCGCGGATCATCTGATCGGCCTCCTGCTCGCTGAAGGGCGCCACGCGGAACGACACGTCTTTCAGCGCCTCCACGTAGATACCTCCGAGCCCGAAGGCAACCAGCGGACCGAATTGGGGATCCCGCGCCATCCCCAGGAGAACCTCGCGCCCGCGCGGCGCCATTTCCTGCACCTGGCATCCCCAGATACGCGCGCCCGGCACGTAGCGCCCCGCCCGGTAGACCATCAGGTCGAACGCATCCCGCACCTCGTCTGCGGATCCAAGGTTGACCCGCACGCCCCCGACATCGGTCTTATGAAGGATGTCCGGAGACGCAATCTTGACCACAACGGGATAGCCAATTTCCTCCGCAATCTCCACGGCCTCATCGGGCGACTCCGCTAGCCGCGACTGGGGGATTCTGAAGCCGTAGGCCTCCAGCACCGTCCACGCCTCAAGATCGCCAATCGTGACGCGCCCCTCGGCGCGAACGCGATCGAACAGCTCCCGCACGGCCGGGTTGCGCTCCACGCATAGCGGCGGCAGGTATGTCTTCCGGGCCAGCTCGCGCCGGTAGCCGCTCATTGCGGCAAACGCCCCGGCCGCCCGCTCTGGGAACGGGTAGTTCGGTACGCCGTACTCGCGCAGAATCTCGATTCCCGACCGCACGCGGTCCTCGCCCATGAAGCAGGCCAGGATCGGCTTGTCGGCCGATCGAGCGGCTGAGCCGATGGCCCTCGCTGTCTCGTCTATCTCAGTCATGGCCTGCGGCGTGAGGATGACGAGCACAACATCGAACTGCGGATCGTTCGTCAACAGCTTAATGGCCCGCTCGTAGCGGTCCGCCAGGGCGTCCCCCAACACGTCGACCGGGTTGGCCACGCTCGCCGCACCCGGAAGGTAATCGGACAACGCCTGGGCGACACCGCCACCCAACCGCGGGATCCGCAGCCCGTTGCGCTCCAGCGCGTCGGTGGCCAGGATGCCCGGTCCTCCGGCATTCGTGACGATGCCAATGCGATCCGCGTCCAGGAGCGGCTGGTAGGCAAACGCCAGGGCGTAATCGAATAGCGCTTCCATCGACGGTGCGCGGATGATCCCAGCCTGCCGGAAGGCCGCCTTGTAGGCCGCCTCCGATCCCGCCAGGGTGCCTGTGTGCGAGGAGACGGCGCGCGAGCCCGACTCCGTAACCCCCGACTTGATCGCGACGATCGGCTTCTTGCGCGTGACCTCCCGCGCCACCTCGATGAACCGCTGCCCGTCGGTCACCCCTTCCACATAGACCATGATCACCTTCGAGGACGGATCATCCCCCCATGCCTCCAGCAGAACGATCTCGCTCACGTCCGCCTTGTTCCCGAGGCTGACGAACTTCGAGAAGCCGATGCTGCCGGCCAGCGCGATATCGAGCACGGCCGTGCCCAGCGCCCCGGACTGGGACATGAAGTCGATTGGGCCGCCGGGCGGCATGCCGGCGGCGAAGGAGGCATTGAGCGGCGTGCACGTATCGATCACCCCCAGGCAGTTGGGCCCAATCAAGCGCATCTGGTACTTCTGGGCGATCTCGATCAGCTCCATCTCCCGCTCGAGGCCTTCGCGACCGGCCTCGCGAAAACCGGCGCTGATGACTACGACGGCCGGAATGCCCTTCTGTCCGCACTGCTCCAGGACGCCCGGCACGAAGCCGTAGGGGATGACGACGACAGCCAGTTCCACAGGATCGGGGATATCCAGTACCGAAGGGAACGCCTCCAGTCCCAGTATCTCGCCGACCTTCGGATTGACGGGATATAGGCGGCCCGTGGAACCCCCGTCGAGGAGATTGGCCAGCACGGCGTGGCCCAACTTATCCGGGTCGCGGGAGGCGCCGATGATGGCAACTGACTGGGGGTCAAAGAAGGAGTCCAACATAGTGCCCTCGCACGTGCGCGGTTGACTGGTCGACGAGACCACGCGATATGATACCTGACCCCGCAGCTCGTGGCAAGCACAG
>JAUVSX010000071.1 GCA_030596915.1 Chloroflexota bacterium
CGCAGAGACGGGATTCACAGTGGCAGGCCGACGTACCAGGCGTGGAGGAGGTGCCCGCGGGTCAGCACCGTGCCGCGCCGTTTCGCGCGCGATGGCGAGTGCTCCCGGCAAGTGATGACCATAGTCCGCCAGATGGCCGAGGCGGTCGAGCAGGTAAGCATTGACGAGGCCTACCTGGACGTGACCAACGAGGTGGAGGGATGGCAGGAAGGGGTGCGGCTGGGGGCGCGCCTCCAGGCGAGGATACAAGATGAGACTGGGCTGTCCGCGTCGGTCGGCGTCGCGACAAACAAACTCGTTGCCAAGGTAGCGTCGGATCGAGACAAGCCCGGCGGCCTCACTGTCGTGCCCGCAGGTGAGGAGGCGGCCTTCCTCGCTCCATTGCCTGTCCGCGTCCTGTCGGGGGTTGGTCCGGTGATGGCGGGGCGGCTCAAGGAGCTCGGCATCACCACCGTGGGCCACCTGCGGCAGCGGCCGAGGCAAGAGCTCTGGGAGCACCTCGGCAAACGGGCCGCGTGGCTGCTGCGACAATCACGCGGAGAGGACAGCCGGGACGTCTGCTCCGCACGCGAACGCAAGTCCGTGAGCCGGGAGCGCACCTTCTCTCACGATATCACTGGCAGAGACACGTTGCTCGACCGGATCCGGTCTCTGAGCAGTGGCGTGGCACGGCGGCTCAAGCGCGCGGACCTCGCCGCGGGCACGGTCGCCCTCAAGCTTCGCTACTCGGACTTTACGACGCTCACCCGGCAGATGCGCCTGACTGCGCCGGCGGATGACGAGGAAACGATTACCCTCGCTGCGGTGGCCCTGCTGCAGCGTGGCTGGCAAGAGGGACGCCCTGTCAGACTCCTGGGCGTCATCGGGCGCGATCTCTGCAGGCCGCCAGCCCAACGGCGGCTTCGGTTCCCTGACGCCGGTTCGTTAACCGGCTCGGACGCGTCCTTGTCCGAGTAGCTGTGCATGTTATACTGGACCGTCGAGCGGGTTCGCGTCGCCGGCACGACCGCGCGGCGCCATCCCAAGACGTGTCAGTCAGAACATTACCGCCATCTGCATCTATGACACTTACACAACTCCCCAAGCTCCGCGCCGTGGACGCCAGGCAGATCAAGCAACGGGGGCAGCCGGCAATCCTCTTGCATGACCCCTTGAATCTGACGGAGAGGTGCGCTGTGCTGCCTCAGCGCCTTGCTCCGCTGCTGATGCTCTGTGACGGCACGCGCGACAGCGGCGGGCTCAGGGCGTCGTTGATGGTCCGACACGGGATTCGTGTGAGTACCGACATGATTGATCAGATCCTCGGCGCGCTCGACGAGGCCCTGCTGCTTGACAACGGGCGGTTTGCCGAAGCCTTGGAGCGCGCGGTCACGGAGTTCCGCTCCGCACCGTTCCGAGCGCCCGTGTCAGCAGGCCATTCCTACCCCGCGAGTGCGGATGAGCTCCGAACGGTCCTGCAACAGTACGTTGATGGGGTCGAACCATTTGACGCAGCTCCGATGGCCTGGCGTGGATTGATCAGTCCCCATATCGACTTCACTCGGGGCGGGCCGGTGTATGCGAGGGTGTGGAAGAGGGCGGAGGATGCGGTCAGGGAGGCCACAGTCGCCGTCATCATTGGTACTGATCACAGTGGTGGCGCTGGCCGTGTGACCCTGACTCGGCAGCACTATGCGACCCCGTACGGGACCTTGCCAACGGCGTGCGATATCGTCGATGGGCTGGCTGCAGCCATCGGCCCCGAGCTGGCATTCGCCGATGAACTCAACCATCGGAGCGAGCACTCGATAGAACTCGCGGCTGTCTGGCTGCACCATATGCGCGGGGGGAAGCCGTGCGAGCTTGTACCAATCCTCTATGGGTCGTTTGGCAGGTTCGTTGCAGGGGAGGCAGACCCGGGTGGCGACGACGCCATGTCGGGGCTTGTGGAGGCACTGAGAGTCTCGACAGGCGGGCGAGAGGTGCTGGTCGTGGCTGCGGCGGACCTCGCGCACGTAGGTCCTGCCTTCGGCGGGGCGCCGGTCGACATGGCAGGCAGGGCCCGTTTGCAGGCGGCAGACGACCAGATCATTGAGCGCACCTGCGCGGGCGATGCTGAGGGGTTCTTCGAGGCGATCAAGTCTCGCGGCGATCGCTACAACGTCTGCGGGTTGCCGCCGATCTACCTCACCCTGCGCGCACTGGCGCCCGTATCGGGTGAACTCGTGGCGTACGATCGATGCCCCGCTGATGAGAGGGGAACGTCGCTCGTGACGATATGCGGCGTGGCTCTCGCGTGACCGGTCACGGAAAGGGAGCACAGGTGAGCCGTCCCCCAACGGCGCAGCCATTCAATGGGACAGCCCAGTCCGTCTGAGGACCTGCGCCAGGAGCTGGATGCCGACTACCGCGTCTTTGATCTCCGCGGCGACCACTACGCGATCGGCTATGAGATGGGGCGGCGTGCTCCTATGCGCGTCGTGCGAAGCTGGCGCGAGCAGCACGACGAGCTAGCCTTCGCCCGGTCCTGTGTGGAGCAGGTGTCCCGATTCCATCCCGCTCTTCCCGAAGAGCTCTGGGGCTACGCTGCTGGACAGGGACTCTCGCGGGAGGAGGTCCTTTCCCACTTCTCGCTCAACCTGCCCGAGGGGACTCTTGGTGGTTGCACCACCCTCGCGCGGCGCCTCCCTGACGGCCACGTGCTCATCGCCCGCAACTATGACTTTCTACACTCGCAGCGTCAGCGATATCTACGTCACGTCGCGCCATGCGGCTATCCTGCGTCGCTCGGGACACAGGCTGGTCTCATAGGGAGCTGCTACGATGGCGTGAGCGGTCACGGCCTTTTCGTCGCTCTTCACCTGATTCATGCCCGGATGGCTGAAGCGGTGCCCCCCGGTGTGCCCTATCACCTGATACCACGTATCCTTCTGGAGACGTGTAAGTCGGCGCGAGAAGCCGCAGCACGATTGTGCGAGATGCCCCATCTCTTCCCTTTCAACTATATGGTTGCGGATAGTGCGGATATGTACGCTGTCGAGGCGTACCCGGGACGGGTTCGGCCTCGCGCCCCGGAGGACGGGCATCTTGTGGTCACCAACTACTACGCGCATCCGGACATGCGCCCTATGCAGGGACGGCGCAAGCTCACTGGTCAGCAGGCTAGGGTGGGGTGGATCGAGCAGCGCATCGCTGGCGACCGCGGTGGAGGCGCTGCCGAAGCCTGGTCATGGGCACAGCAGCTTCTCCGCGACCATTCGGTACCTGTCTGTCGCCACAGTGCTACTCAGGCCACGCTCTGGTCGATGGTGGCGGATCTATCGACACGACGCGTCGCCTACAGCCTGGGCGCACCGTGCAGGAACGCGTTCGTGGAGTATGAGTGGCCCGAGAGCGATGGGAGTGACAATCGATGAGCGAGCGAGCGGACTTCTCGCCCGCGCACCGGCAGGTGTGGAGCGGCCTGGCCACGCGCGCGCCCGGGGCTCAGGTCGGCGTGTTGGGGATACCGTTTGACAATGCGACCAGCTACCGGCGAGGATCCGCCTTCGCGCCGGCCAGCATTCGTGGCCTCACGCCGCACGTCGCGCCGCTGACCGAAGGGGGTCAGCGACTGTCGGACGTGAGAATTCGCGACTATGGTGATGTCCCACCGGAGCTCAACTGGGAGCGGTACTTCGCCACGGTGGAGGCACGCGCAGCTCAGGTCCTCCGGCACCCGTTCGCGCTGTTCCTTGGGGGAGATCACGCCGTGACAATCCCACTGGTCCGCGCGTTCAGTCGCTCGGTGCGCGGGCCCTTCGGCGTCATTCATTTCGACGCGCACCTCGACCTGGCCGATGAGTTCGAGGGACACCGCTGGTCTCACGCCTGCACTGAGCGCCGCGTACTTGAGCTCCCAAACATCGCGCCGCGCCACCTGGCCTGTGTGGGAGTACGATCGTGGATGAGTGACGAGGCCGAGTTTGTGGCTGAGCATCCCGAGATTGGGGTCTACTCCGCGCGTGACATCCACCGCCGTGGCGCCGTGCCGGTTGCGGAGGGCATCACGGCCCAGCTCCGGGGCGTTGGCGCGGTTTACGTCACTTGTGACATCGACGGCCTCGACCCGGCCTGTGCCCCTGGTACGGGCGTGCCCGAAGCCGGCGGTCCGACTACGCGCGATCTGCTCGAGTTGCTAGGGTGCATCTTTGCTCGCCTCCCGGTCCGGGCTATGGATATTGTCGAGGTCTCGCCGCCGCTGGATCCCACAGGTATCACGGTGGCAGCCGCCGTCAAGGTGATCTACGAGGTGTTGGGTTGGGTTCAGGGGCGGCAGCACTGATGTGCCCGATGCACCCTGGCACGGCACTGGATCGTGGCGGCTTCGAGGGGTCTGTTCGTCGGCCCGGCGCAACGGTCCGGGAGCACCCAGCGCATGGCTGACTACGGCAGCTTCTTCCGGCGTGACTGGCCATTGCTCCAGCAGGCTGGTCTCTTTCTGCCCCATCCGAATCCCACGTTCCGCAACCCCGCGTTCGGGGAGGCAGACTTCCGCGTGCTCATCGTGCGCCTCTCGCCTTTTCGGGATGTGGATCGCTCGACCCCGCACCTCGTCCTGTCCCAGGCTGTCAGGCGCGCTCTGCCAGAGGCCTACGTCGATGTGGTTTTCTTCCCGCCGAAGCACGACCGAGAGCGCCTGCGGCGCGCGGGAATACCACTCCTGGTGGGCGTTCAGTCGTTCCGTTCCGTCGAGGAGTTTGACCTGGTGCTTGTCTCCAACTCCTACCTCCTGGAGCTGGTGAACCTGCCGTATCTGCTGCTGCATTCCGGGATTCCATCGATGGCGAGCGGACGTGGGGAGGAGTGGCCTCCCATCATCCTGGGTGGGTCGAACGCAATGGCTACGCAGGCTGTCGTCACGGCCGACGGCGACAGCCTGGTGGATGCCCTGTTCTTCGGTGAGGGCGAGGAGCAGTTGATACCACTCCTGCGTGGCCTTCGGGACACTGCCGGGTCGGGGAAGCGGCTGCAATTAAGCCGCGTGGCATCGGCCGTCGACGGACTGTGGGTGTCCGGGCTCGGTACCGACTGCCCAGTGGCAAAGGCGGTGCTCGACGCGCCAGCCGAGGAACATCTGCTCATCGACTACCCTCTGCTCAACGGTCCCGAGGCCCAGACGGCTCGTCTGCAGATCGGCTATGGCTGCCCTGCCTTCTGCAGCTTCTGCTTTGAGGGCTACGACCGCAAGCCCTACCGCGAGGTGGGTCTGGCGGACGTCCTTTCCGCGGCGCATCAGCTCAAGCGATCGCACGGCTGCGAAGCGCTCGACCTGTATAGCTTCAACTTCAACACGCACTCAGCGATTCTTGCTCTGATCGGGGAGCTCAACCATCTCTATGACCGCGTGAACTTCATGAGCCAGCGGGTGGACCTTCTCGACTGCGCCCGCGTTCTCCTTGAGGCCGAGATAGCGGCGGGCAAGAGCCACTTCTCCCTCGGGATCGAGGGAATCAGTGAGCGCCAGCGCGCTTGGCTACACAAGAGTCTATCGACGAAGGCAATCGAGCGCGTGCTTGAGCGCCTAGTGAGACACAAGGTCCGACAGGTCAAGCTCTTCTACATCCTCACCGGGCACGAGGACGAGTCGGACCTGGCCGAGTTTCGAGGGTTCGTGTCCTGGCTTAAGGCGTTGCGGACGAGGCGCCACCCTGCGATTCGGGTGACCTTCAGCTTCGGCCGACTGGTACGGATGCCTTTCACACCCCTCCGCTACGATCGCCTGCTGCTCCAACGTGACGACTGGCGCGCCGTCGCCGGGCAAGTCAAGTCAGCTTGCGAGACAAATGGCTTCGAGTTCCGGATGGCGGCTGAGTGGGATGAGTATTGTACGTCGCAGGTGCTGGCTCTTGGGGGGCACTGGCTTCTTCGAGCCCTGACGGAGCTTGCCCAGGAGGGTCACGTCTTCGAGGGGCGATTGTCGCCCGGCTACTGGGATGCGTTGCGAAACTGGCTAGTCGCCCACGGCTTCTGGACGGACGCTTTCCTGGGGGAGAAGGGCGCGGACTACAGCTTCCCGATGTCGTTCGTGCGATCGAGCATCAAGTCTAGCTTCCTCCACCGCCAGTTCGAGCAAGCGAAGGCCGGCGTGGACGAAGGGTACTGCCTGGGCGACGCAGTCAGCCCGGGGCGCTGTCTTGGCTGCGGCGCGTGCGAGGAGGAGGCCCAGCGCCGAGCGATCACAGCCCAAAGGCTTCGCCCTGCCGGGAACGAGCGCTATGTCGAGCAGCTTCGATCGATGATGGCGGCGAAGCGGCGGATCAGGCCTCTGTACGTCCGTGTGCGACTGCCGCGGGTCGTGGCCGGCACGGCTACCGAGTGGACGAATGCCTGGCTCTTGCGGATGCTGCTCAGGGATAATCCGCTTCAAACGGACAACCTGCTCTCTGCGCGTGAGGCGCTCTTCGCCGTTGGCGCAAACCGCGATCGCTATCCCACGTTCTACGGGGAAACCGTGATCGCGCTCAGGGCGTGGGATGAGGAGGCGCTAACTGCCGGGCTGCTAGGAGGGACCACGGGGGCGAGGCTCGCTGCGCCGGCGCGGGCGGAGTACGCGGGGAGCGAGGGGCTTTCAGCGCTCGCGCCTGAGGGTGCTTGCGGCCGATGTGGCGAGGTCGAGATCCTCGGCTCGGCGGAAGGGTTCAAGCCGGGGGAGTTCAAACAGGTACGCGTGTCGCTGAAACTACCGGAGGAGCATTTCGCCGGAGCTGGAAGGCGCCTGGTTGAGTTCCTCCGAGCGTCCTACGTGCCCTGCAACGTCCAACGTGCTGGCAAGGCATACGCGCTGGTGCTACCCAAGAAGGCGCTCAAGAAGAAGAGCGTCATCTCCGGGGAATACGGGGAAAACAGCGACCTCTGCACGATCGAGCTGGTGATTGGCCCCAAGTTCGCTCTCGGCGCCTATCTGCGGTCGTTTGGGGAGCCAGAGCGCTGCCGCCAGGCGCAGGTCGCGTTCCGAGAGCTGGTGTGGTAATATGCGCACCAGGCTTACGCGCAGACAGATGCTCGCCCCATTTGCTTGGGTGTCCGACTGCGTCTGCAAGCCCAGGTCGGAGGATGTGCAGCGCGACTAACATTGGCTCGGCGTCGCCGAGTCTGAGCCGGATAGAGTGCGGGAGCGGCCCGCGACTACAACCTACAGGAGGCCGATGTGGAAAAGAATGTAGTGGGTGCACAGCTATACACCGTGAGGGAGTACACGAAGACTGCTGCGGGGGTTGCTGATTCGCTGAAGAAGGTTGCTGAGATCGGTTACACAGCCGTCCAGCTCTCGGGCTTCGGGGAGGTCGACCCAAAAGATGTGGCGATGATGGTGGAGGACAACGGGCTGACGGTTGCCTCGACCCACACAGCGTGGGACCGTTATCTCAACGACCTCGACGCCGTGATTGAGGAGCACAAGATGTGGGGCTGTGTGCATCCGTCATTCGGCGGTTTGCCGCGGGAGTACTACACGCTGGACGGGCTCAAGCGCTTCCTCGATGAGCTTCACCCGATTGTCGAGCAACTGGCCAAGGAGGGCATGGATTTCTCGTACCACAATCACAACCACGAGCTTGCTCGATATGGTGACAAGACCTGGCTCGCCACGCTCTATGACACTGCGGACCCAAGGCTTCTCAAGGCGGAGATCGACACATACTGGATCCAGGCTGGTGGCGGTGATCCCGCCTACTGGGTGCAGCGATGCGCCGGGCGCCAGCCTCTACTGCACCTCAAGGATATGATGGTCACGAAGGAGCGTGAGGTGCGCATGGCTGAGATCGGCGAGGGCAACCTCAACTGGCCGGCAATTCTTGGCGCGGCGGCTGCCGCTGGCGTTGAGTGGTACCTGGTCGAGCAGGACCAGTGCTACGACCGCACCCCGTTTGAGTCGTTGGCGATTAGCTATCGCAACCTGAAGGAGATGGGCCTGAGCTAGGTGGGGCGCTACCCTATCCCGGCGCGCGAGACCCGCATTGAGATTCGGGTCGTGAACTCGCGTTTCATCGCCACGGTTGCGCCGGTTCTCAGCGTCGCCGAGGCCAAGGCGTTCGTCGCGCGCATCCGAGACGAGTTCGCCGATGCGTCGCACAACGTGGCCGTATACCTCGTCGGCCACGGCGCGTCGGTCGTCGCGCACTGTGGCGACGACGGTGAGCCATCGGGGACGGCAGGGAGGCCGGCGCTCGCCGTTCTTCGTGGGAGCGGCCTGGGCGACGTCGCCGTGGTGGTGACGCGCTACTTCGGAGGGACGAAGCTGGGTACGGGCGGCCTCGTTCGCGCCTACAGCCGCGCTGTGCGCGAGGTGCTGTCCGTCCTTCCCCGTGCCGAGAGGGTTTCCACCCACACGGCCCTCGTCGCGATGCCGTACCGCTACTTCGAGCGCGTTCGCCTGGCGGTCACCGCCAACGGCGGAGAGGTGCTGTCCGAGGAATTCGGCGCTGACGTAACTATAGTGGCTAGATTCCCCGTTGAGGTCTTCTCCGCCTTCGAGACTGCGCTGCAAGAGATGTCATCTGGCCAGTTGGAGGCTGTCGTCGTGGAGACCGGGGACGCGATCATGCCGATCAGCGGCGGGTAGACTCACCCCTCGGCGCGCCCGGTTCCCTCAGGCCACGGCCACTTCGCCGGCAGCGCGCGGTGCGCAGTCTGCTCGGGTGCATTTCAGGGACTGGGCCACGCAGGGCCACTGCGCGGCGGAAGCTCACCGGGTCGCACTGGGCATTGGCCCCAACGACTGAAATGCACCCGTCTGCTCCCCTGCCGTAGGCTACTCTCCCCTGCCGCTGGCGGCGTCCCCCGGCGGCTAGGGCATGATGACGGTACGCACTGCACCAGAGAAGCGCACGAGCTCATCCAACGTCTCGTTGATGGCCCGAGCATCGAGGGGGACCCTACGGGTCACGACGTGCGAGAGATCTAGCGTGCCCCGACGTGCTAACTCGAGCAGAAGAGGCAGTTCCTGGAGCAGGTGATCGGAACAACCGATGATCTCGGCCTCCCTGCCGATCAGCTCGCGGTAAGAATCGACTGCAAAGGGTGTGTCGGTGATCCCCGCAAGGGCGGCGCGCCCGAACACGGCCAGCGACCTGACCGCCTGCTGCATCGTCGCGGGCAGGCCGATCAGCTCCAGGGAGACGTCGACACCCCGGCCTTCGGTCAGGCGGCGGATGTGGGCGACCGGGTCCTGCCGAGCCGCGTTCACCGGGATCGCGCCATAGCCAGCAGCCTGTTCCAGCTTCTCTTCGCTGATGTCCACGCCGAACACGTCGAGGGCTCCCAGAGCGCCGGCCAGTTGGACTGCGGACATCCCCAGGCCCCCGAGTCCGAATACAGCCACCGTCTCGCCAGGTTGCAGCCGGGCCTTGCGCAGGGCGTGGAACGCCGTCGCGGAGGAGCACATCAGTACGGCCCCGTGCTCGAAGGGGATCTCCGGGGGCAAAGGGACGACGCCGCGGGCTGACAGTGCTATTGCTTCAGCGTAGCCCCCGTCTCGGTGTTTGCCGAGCATGCGGCCGGTGATGCAGAACTGCTCGTTCCCCTGGACGCAGTACAGGCAATGGCCGCAGGTGACCAGGTAGTGCAGGCATACTCGGTCGCCTGGGCTGACGCTGGTGACCTGTGCACCCACCGCATGAATCACGCCGGCGATCTCGTGACCCAGGGTGAGGGGCAAAGGTCCTGCCGGCGACACGCCGCTACGATAGTGTGCATCAGAATGGCAAATGCCGGACGCTTTGATGTGGACAAGCACGTCTCCATCGGACAGCGTCGGCCACGGCATCTCCTGTGACTGTAGCGGCTCACCGACTTGCACTAGCCGGACTGCCTTCATCGAACAGACTCCTTGAGAGTAATGCCCCCGGCGGCCTCCGAGACAGGCGGGCTGACGCGCGAAGTCTCCGGATTCGGCGGGCGGCGCATTGACCGATTATCAGCCACATTTATAATAGGGGAGTTGCCGCACGCTGCAAGTAGCGCTTTCTGCAGACGGCGGGCGCGCGAGATCATCAGGGGGGGCTATGGGATTCAGACCGGCGGATCGTACGGTCGTCCGCGAACTGGCCAAGGA
>JAUVSX010000407.1 GCA_030596915.1 Chloroflexota bacterium
CAGGGGATGTACGTGTTCTCGGAAGTCAGTCTTCTCAGTTGGGTGGTCACGTACCTGGTCTCGGGGCGCGGAGCATCGGTCGCCGAGGCCAACGGCGCTCTCAGCGTCTTCTGGGTACTGTTCGCGCTAGGCAGGCTGGGTTGCAGTGCCCTGTCGAGTCGTGTGACACTCGATCGCATCATCATCGGTCTGACGGTGGGAGCGACTCTGGCTCTATCGGGGGTACTCCTGGCGCCGACGGGTGGATGGGTGTGGGTGCTGATGGCGCTCACGGGTCTCTTCTACTCAGGCGTGTTTGGGACCATCCTTGCCTATGCCGGGGAGACGCATCCCCAGTATTCTGGGACCGTTTTCGGGCTCGCGCTGGCCGCGGGGTCGGGTGGCGCCGTACTCGGCCCCTGGCTCATTGGCGCAGTCGCGGAACGCACCACGATGGGCATCGCTCTCGTGATCGTGGCGCTGGCAATGTTAGCGACCGGTCTGCTCTACGTGTGGCTCGGCCCGAGCAGACCTGATCTCGCCGATGATCCATCCGAGGGCGTGGTTGAGTCCAAGTCTGCACACGAGGGGGAACTAGCATGAAGGTGTTCATCTCTGTCGATATGGAGGGTATCAGCGGGGTTGTGTATCCTGACCAGGTGGTTGACACGGGCTGGGAGTATCAGGAAGCGCGCCAGTTGTATATCGGTGATGCCAACGCCGCTGTTGAGGGTGCGCTGGAAGCCGGCGCGGACGATGTCATCGTGGCCGACATGCACGGCCGTGGCTTTCACTTCCCTCTGGACAAGCTGCACCCGCGAGCCAGGTACCTGATGGGCAGTGGGCATTGGCCGCGTTTCCCGTTTCTCGAAGGCGCCGACGCAATGTTCCTGGTCGGGTATCATGCCCTGCACGGGACGCCTGCGGCCGTCGGAGACCACACGATGAGCTCGGCCCATTGGCAGGACCTGTGGATCAACGGCCGCCTGATGGGCGAAGTCGGGATCGATGCGGCGATTGCCGGCCACTCAGGCGTGCCGGTGATGCTCCTCACGGGCGATGACAAGGTATGCGCCGAGGCGCGGGGCCTGCTGGGAACGATCGAGACTGCCGAGGTGAAGCAGAGCGTGGCCAGGCACCGCGCGCTGGTCCTCCCGCCGGGCCGCGCGCAGGATCTCATACTCGAGCGGGCCCGGCGGGCGGTGGAGCGCATCGGCGAGATCGAGCCCCTCCAGATCGCCGGTCCCGTCGAGGTCCGCCTGCGCTACGCGAGCACCGACCTGGCCGAGCGCCATCCCTCGGACGGGGACCGCGTCGTCCGCGAGGACGGGCGCACCGTCCTCTATCGAGGCGACGACGTGCTGGAGGCTCTGCGCCGCGCTCTGACCTGATCGACCGCCACCGATTGGTTGGCGCCCGGCATCCGCGCACCTGCGATGGCCCAAGGCGGCGGAATGTACGGGCGGCGGACGCCCGTCAGAGGAGCGACGCCTCTCGCTCCATAATCTCCCAGGCCTTCTCGATGTAGAAGCGGTAGTGGTCGAGCGGAGTGCCATTGGGGATGCGGTGGTCAAGGGCCAGAACGCAGCCCCCGCTGGCGACCACCGGGGGGATTTTGTACTCCAGCTCGACCAGGATCTCATCCTTGCCCCGGCGAAGCACGTGCTTGTCGATGCCGCCGTAGAAGGCCAGTCGTGTGCCATAGCGCTCCCGAAGGGCGACGATGTCCATTCCTGCCGCAGGTTCCATCGGGTGCATACAGTTGACGCCAGCATCGAGGAAGGCCGGGATCACCGCACGCGTGTTGCCGTCGCTGTCCTGATCGAACAGCCGCGCGCCCCGATCGGCAAGCATGTCCCAGATTCGGCGGTAGTAGGGAGCGACGTACTGTCTGACGAGCTGAGGCCCGCTTAGCGGCCCGGACTTGCCCGCCATGTCCTCGTCCACCAACAGCAAGTCAACCTGCACTGTCGACGACACGCGATCTAGCACTCGCAGCGCCGTCTCGCCGATCGTTCCGAGGATGTCGTGCACGAGCTCGGGCTGGTCGTAGAAGGCCAGGCAGAGGGCCTCCTCACCCATGAGCTGGCGCGGCTCGTCGAAGCCACCAGGTATGCTCACAGCCACTACCCGGCCGGCCGCCACGTGGTCTCGCGCGATGCGCTCCCATCCGTCGCCGAACCGGGCTTCGGAGAATTCATACCACGACTTGATCCCCCGCCAGTCGGCCATCGTCCTGACGGGATGGTCCAGGGGGAGCGGCAGTGTCGCGCTGCCCTTGCAGAGCCTCATCGTTCGCCCATACGCATCGCGCGAGAGGATGTGCTCGTCGGTCTCCTCGATGACGTAGGGTTTGTGCCCGCCCAACCTACCAGTAGTGATCGGGAGCAGTCCGCGCTCCGCGCACCGATACCTGAAGGCGGAGAAGTCTAGCTCACCGGGCGTGGCGCCCTGCCGCTCCCACTCCTCTTTGAGGCCAATCAGCGGTCCGAATATCTCCGTGAACAACGGTCGGTCGTTGCGCCGGAAGGTCATGTGGTCGAGGTACTCATCGCGCGAGACCGCGCATTGCCGCACGATTGCCAGGTCGGCGTGGTCAGTCCACTTGAGTCGCGGCGTCATTTGTCTCCAGTCATTCAGTCGGCGAGCACACGACGTACACCTCGGCGGGCACCCGCCCCAACTGGATCACGAGCGGGCGGCGCTTCATCGGCGCGGAACCCGATCCGAGGCAGCCGTGGTGGCCGATAGTTCTCGACGCCGCCCGCCGGCCCAGAAAAGACACGCGCCGGCAGCGGTCACTGCGGCGCCCGCCAGGAACAGGCCTCCGTAGCCCAGCGACGTGACCAAGTGGCCTCCCGCCAACGCTGTCGCCGACCAGCTCAGGGCGCGCCCCATCGTGCCCGCACCCGACATCGCGGCGCGCCACCGCGACACGACTAGCTCCATCTGATAGACCGTGATAATCGGACGGGCGGCGCGCCGTTGGACACAGGAATAATGTGTAGTATAATCTCGCTCCAACGAGCGGCAAGCGTCGGTTTGCGCTCTCTCTGTTGGGAGGCTCCCCCGGCCGGGGCACTGGCATGAGGGGGGCGCCGGGTCAGCGACCCGGACGTGTTGGAATCCGAGCAAGCGGTCCTTGTCTCGGTCAAGAGCTGGACACGAAGGAGGATACGGATAAATGGACACGAAGATGTACATCAGTCGCCGCGATTTCCTGCGCGGAGCATCGGCACTGACCGCCGCGGGCATCCTGGCGGCTTGCGCGCCGGCGCCTCCCGAGCCGACTGAGGCGCCTCCGGCCGAAGAGCCGGCGGATGAGCCGACGGAAGCTCCACCCGAGCCGGAGGTGTCGAAGGGTCCCGTGAACGTCATCTACTGGGCCGATGTCAACGACTTCTTCCAGGGCATAGTCGATGACTTCGAGGCGGAGACCGGCGTCGAGGTAGCTTACGAGGTCGCTCCCGCTGGTTACATCGAGTGGCAGGAGTGGATGACGACGCGCCTGGCCTCGGGCGACACCACCGTCGACTGCTTCCACGGCGATGACTTCCAGTCGGCGATCTACGGCGCGGCGGGCTGGCTCGCCGAGCTGGATCCGCTCATCGACAAGTTCGACATCGATCTGGAAGATTGGCCGCCGACGCTGATCCACGATGTCTCGTCGTGGAAGGGCAAGCTTTATCGCCTGCCCTGGGGCAACGACACCGAGATCTTCTTCTACCGCACCGACTTCTTCGAGGAGGCCGGTGTTGAGCCACCCACGACGTGGGATGAGCTGCTAACGGTAGGTCAGGCTCTGACCCAGGGCGACGAGCGGTACGGCATCGGTCTCAGTGGCGGCAAGGGTGGTATGCTCG
>JAUVSX010000464.1 GCA_030596915.1 Chloroflexota bacterium
CCATCTCACGGATCTCGAGGCCCTCCGGGAAGGCATCGGGCTGCGGGCGTACGGGCAGCAGAACCCGCTGGTGGCCTATCGCAAGGAAGCGTTCGATATGTACGAGGCGCTGCTTGCGGAGATACAGTCTCGGGTCGCCCGAACGGCCTTTCTTGTGCCTCAGGCCATGCTCGGTCCGCAGCGACGAAGCCGGGTGCGCCGGCCGCGGAGGGAGACTCCCGCGCCTCAACAGCAGGCGTCGCGCGTACCGGCCAAGTCCGAGCCGTCGCTCGGGCGCAACGATCCCTGTTGGTGTGGCAGCGGCAAGAAGTATAAGCAGTGCCATATGCGGCAGGATGCTGAGTCGCGGCGGACTCCGAGCGCCGTCACGGCCGCCACGGCTAGCGGTTCAGGGAAGCGCCGCCTCCGTCGCCACTAGGGCATGGTTGTGCGCCCTGAATTGGGTAGGTCCTGGCGATACCCGTTGACCAATTCGCTGATTTACTGACTCGCTGATTCGCTGACTCGCCAGGTCGCCTTCTGTCACCTTACTGGCGGACAGCATCCCAAGGGAAAACCGATACTATGACTACCCAGTTGATTCGGGATCAGGTCGCGGACATAATCGCCGCCGGGCTTCGCGCCGCGCAAGCTGAGGGCGCATTGCCCGAGTTCGAGCTACCGCCTATTGTCGTAGAACGCTCGCGACAATCCGGTCATGGCGACTACGCCTCACCCACTTGTCTTCAACTGGCCCGCCAGGCCCGGATGGCTCCGCGGGATATCGCCTTGCGCGTTGTCGAGAGAATGGCCCCAGCGCCTTTCGTGGGGCAGGTCGATGTGGCTGGCCCCGGCTACATTAACGTCACGTTGAGTCCAGCCTGGCTCGCGTCCCTGGTGCTGAAGATCTTGGCCGCGGGTGCTCGCTGGGGCTATCTTGACCTGGGCGCCGGCCAGCGCGTGCAGGTCGAGTACGTCAGCGCGAACCCAACCGGACCGATTACCGTCGCGTCGACCCGCAACGCCGCCATCGGCGACGTGCTCGCCAACGTACTGGAGGCGGCCGGCTACGAGGTCGAACGCGAGTACTACGTCAACGATGCAGGTTCCCAGATTCGCCATTTCGGTGAGAGCGTGTACGCGCTCTATCTTCAGGCCCTGGGAGAGAATGTGCCCTTCCCTGAAGATGGCTACCACGGCCAATACGTCGCCGACCTGGGTCAGGAGCTGGCCCAAGAGTTCGGGGACTGCTACCTCCGTGTGGACCGGCGAGAGGCGATCCAGGCGCTGGGGGGCGAGGGCATCGATCGGATGATCGCCTGGATCCGCGAAGACCTGCTTGCTCTCGGGGTGTCGTTCGACACCTGGTTTCACGAGCAGAGCCTGCGCCAGTCGGGGCTGTTCGACCGCTGCCTGCGGAGGCTCCGGGAGGACGGCTACATCGTCGAGCGGGATGGGGCCGTCTGGTTCACCTCGCCCGAGCTCGAATCGGACGCCGTCTTGGTCCGCTCCCCGGCCATCATTCCCGAGCTGTCCGAGAGGCCCACGTATCTGGCCTCCGACGTCGCCTACGTTTGGAACAAACTGGTCGAGCGAGGATTCGACCGCGCGATCTACATCTGGGGCGCCGACCATCACGGCGACGTGCCGCGCGTGAAGGCCGCGACCCGCGCGTTGGGGCTCGACCCCGAGCGGATCGTTCTCATCATCTACCAGATGGTCAACCTCAAGCGGGGTGGTGAGGACGTGCGCATGTCTAAGCGTGCGGGCGAGTTCGTGACGCTTCGTGAGCTCCTCGACGAGGTCGGCCCCGATCCCATTCGCTTCCTGTTACTCACACGCACGGCCGACTCGACGATGGACTTTGACCTGGACCTGGCGGTCGAGCAGTCGGACAAGAACCCGGTCTACTACGTGCAGTATGCCCACGCGCGCATCTCGAGCATCCTGCGCTTCGCTCAGGAGCGAGCCTGGGACGTGGCTGATCCTGGGGACACGTCTCTCTTGACTCACGAGAGCGAGTTGGCGCTTATCCGCAAGATGCTGGAGCTTCAAGCGGTGGTGGCCCTGGCGGCCGCCCAACTCGCCCCGCACTACTTGACCTTCTACGCGAAGGAGCTGGCTGCCGTCTTCCACAGCTTCTACCGCGACTGCCGAGTCGTCGACGAGGACCAGCCGGAGCTTACCCGCGCGCGGCTGACCCTCGTGCGAGCAGCCAGGCTCACGCTGGCCCAAGCCCTGGGACTGCTCGGAGTGTCCGCACCGGAGCGAATGTGAATGGCTTGCTCACTGCTCCCGGCCGACCAGGCCGTGCGTCATCGTCCCTCTTTGTCCGCCCTTCTTCGGCCATATGCCGTCCCTACTTTCTCTCCTTGCTCGCCGTCCCTGCCCTTGGGGACGGCCCATCATGGTGCTCAACCAACTACCACTGACCAGGAGGTACTCCTCTGATGGGTCTCAAACCCGACCACTGGATCCGCAAGATGTCGACGGAGCAGCGCATGATCGAGCCCTTCATCGATGGCCAGGTGCGCGACGGAGTCATCTCTTATGGGCTCTCGTCCTACGGGTACGACATCCGCGTGGCCGATGAGTTCAAGATCTTCCAGCCCGAGATCACGGCGGCCAAGCTCTCGGACGTGCAGTGCGCATACGTCGCGGGCATGCTCGACGCGCAGGGGCGCATCGGCTACGTCAACTCGGGTCCCCACAACGTGCCCGGTCTGGCCCTCGTCGTTGGCTGCGACGACCGGCGCCTGGCTGAGGGGTTGCAGGCGATCCTGGCGACGGGCCGGATCCAAGATTCGGGGGAGGGGCGCTGTGAGCTGGTCGTGAGCAAGCCGGCCGATGTGCAGCACATCCTCTCGCAGGTCTGGCCCTACCTCTCGCATCGGCGCGACAAGGCCTCCCGCGCGCTGGCCGAGCTGAAATCGGGCAAGTCCATCGTCGTCGACCCCAAGCAGTTCGACGCCGATTCCTTCTTGGATTACCAGGGAGATACCTGCGTCATCCCGCCCAACTCATTCGCCTTGAGCCGCACCGTCGAGTACTTCCGCGTGCCGCGTACCGTGCTGACCGTGTGCGTCGGCAAGAGCACCTATGCCCGCTGCGGCATCATCGTCAACGTCACCCCCTTCGAGCCGGAGTGGGAGGGCTACGTCACGCTCGAGATATCCAATACTACGCCGCTTCCGGCCAAGATCTACGCTGGCGAAGGCATTGCGCAGGTTCTCTTCTTCGAGGCGGACGGGGAATGCGAGACGTCGTACGCTGACAAGAAGGGCAAGTACCAGG
>JAUVSX010000240.1 GCA_030596915.1 Chloroflexota bacterium
AGATCCCAGCGGTGCGCGCCGTCGGCGCATTGTTCGAGGCAGCCGCAGAAGGCTGGACGCGTCGCGCGCTCGTCAACCTTGCCGCACAGCCGTTCTACGCCAACGACTTCGACACGCGCGTCGTGAACTATTTGGGATACACGACATCGCTCTCCGGACTCGATGCGTGGCTCGAGGCGTTACGTGAACTCGAAGCCAAAGCCCAAGCGAGCGAGGGGCAAGAGGAGGGTGCGGGCAGTCGCCATCGCCGCGCGCTCCCTAATGCGGTGCGCATCACGAGAACCCGTGAGGCACTCGAGCGGTTTGCCGCACACGTGCACCAGGCTGATACGTCGCGTCCACTCACCGAGTGGGTGGCGTGGCTGGACGATCTGCTCGACGACGACCCACTCGAGATCGAGCAGCGGATCTACACGGTGCCCGAACACCGCTATGGCATTGCCCGTCTCGACATCGCGGGGTGGAATGCGCTGCGTGGTGTGCTGCGCGAGTGGCGCGAGGCACTGGAGCTGTGGGGAGATGACGACGCTCCGCTCGGCGCAGCACAGTTTCACGAACGACTCCAGGACGTACTCTCGGGCGACGCGGCGTTGTGGACCCCCACGCGTCGGGGCGTGCTGGTGCTCGAGGGACTCGCTGCGATGTATCGATCGGTGGATCACTTGTTCGTCGTCGGTATGGAGTCAGGTCGCTTCCCATCACCTCCGCCCAGAAGTACCGTCTTGGACGAGGCCGACCGGACGGCGCTGCGCGAGGCGGGGCTACCGCTCGAAGGGGCGACGGTGTGGGAGGCGCGCGAACAGAGTCTCTTCCGCCTCCTGCTCTCGGGTGCCCGCACGTCCACGACCCTCAGCTACGTCACGATGGACGAGCGCGGTGAGTTGCAGGTGCCGTCGGCGTTCGTCGAGGCGGTGGAGGACGCGCACGAGATGCGGCGTGAGGACATCTCGCCCGAGCGCGTCATCACTCCCGACTACCCATTGTTCTCAACGCCAGCGGCGGGTGAGCAGGCGGCAAACGCCGCAGCTGTCGAGAAGCTCCGGGAAACCGGTGCGCCGTCTCCCTACCGCGGAATGGTGGAGGACCCATCCATCCTCGCGCGCCTCGCCGAGCGTTTCGGCGATGACTACCAGTGGAGCCCGACGCAGCTCGAGCAATACGCACAGTGCCCGTGGGGTTGGTTCGCCGCGCGGTTGCTCAGACTCGAGAAGCTGGACGACCCCGATCAGGAAATGGATCATGCCACGCGGGGCGTCGTTCTGCACGATGCGCTCAAGCGCTTCTTCGACATGGCTGCGGAGCGCAAAGGTGGGCCCGTGTTCCTCATGCCTGCTGACACTGACTGGGTACATGAGTTTGCCGAGGTTGCCTTGGACGACGCCATCTCGGCGGCGAAGGCGGAGACTTGGGTGGGGCAGGAGGTGCTGTTGCCCGCGAAACGCGAGGAGTTGAAGCGCATCCCCCTGAGCTACCTCGAGTGGGAAATCGAGCTGCACGACAAGATGACCCGGTCCAATCGCGGCAATGCCCCCAAGATGGTGCGCACGGCGGTGAAGGAGCACGAGAAGGGATTCGACAACGTCGTCCTCGAGCGGGGCGGCGTGCGGTTCCGCTATCGCGGCTGGATCGACCGGGTGGAAGTCGGCTGCGACGAACGGGTGGACTCGGCTCATTTCGTGGCGGCCGTGGACTATAAGACCACTAGGTACAGCACACCTGGCGCGGGTGAGGCTGAGGCGTGGGACGACGACGTCGTGCTGCAGGTGCCACTGTACGCGCATGCCCTGCGGAAGCTCATGTCGGGATCCGAAGTGGCGCGTGTTGAGTATCGGGCGCTCAAAGGCAAGGGGGAAAAGGCCGTCCATCGCCTCCAGTTGTACGAAGTCGATTGGAAGACGAGTTCTTTGGTCGAACAGAACGACGCTCAGGAGAAGTTCGAGCGGGCACTCGACGCCGTCCCGCGGCTCGTGCTGAGTGTACGGAGCGGGCAGTTTCCCGTCGATCTCGCCGCTTCGTGCTCGTGTCCGTCGTGGTGTCATGGGAAGGACATCTGCCGTGCCCATTACGAGCCGAAGGGGTGGCAACGGTGACGCTCGAGTTGAAGCAGCACCAGCGTGATGCGGCGTTGGCCTGGGACCGCCATGTGCTCGTGGCGGCTGGTGCGGGCTCCGGAAAGACGCGCACCGTGGTCGCGCGCATTCTGTACTTGCTCGGTGTGGAGTTCGATGGCGAGTGCATCGCCGAGCCGCTCGATCTCCGTCAGATCGCCGCCATCACGTACACCAACAAGGCGGCGGCCGACTTGAAGCTCAAACTGCGCAAGGCACTGCGCGAAGCCGGCCGTCACGACGATGCCTACCGAGTCGACACGGCACGAGTCGGCACGATTCACGCGTTCTGTGGTGACGTGCTGCGTGAGTTCGGACTCCGCCGTGGCCGCAACCCGACACCGCGCGTGCTGGACGAAGGTGAAGGTATGGCGCTGGTCGCCGAGGTGGTTCGGGACACGCTGCTCGAGGCACTGGAGCAGGGTACCGTGCCCGGGGTGGAGAAGCTGCTCGCTGATCGGTCACCTGCGGAAGTGCGCGCCATGGTGGAGCAGTTGCTGGACGAGAGCGATCGGTTGCGCGCCATGGCCGCGAACTTGGATTGGCACGAAGATCACGAGCGCGTTTTGATCCAGCTTGCGCTGCGAGCCTTAGAGGTACTGGAGACTCGGTTCGATGCGCTGGGTGTGGTCGACTTCGATCGCATCATCGTGTGGACCAGAGATCTGTTGAGAGAAGACGACTACGCACTGCGCACCCTGCGTCGGCGGATCCACACCCTCATCGTGGACGAGTTTCAGGACGTCGATCCCGCGCAGCGGGAGATTGCCTATCTGCTCGGTGACCCCAAGTCGAAGCGAGAGGACACCACGCGCCTCATGCTGGTGGGTGATGCCAAGCAGAGCATCTACCGGTTCCGGAGGGCGGATGTCACCGTGTGGCGTGACGTAGCAGGCGAGTTCGCCAATCTCGACAACGCTGCCGTGCTGCCGCTGCCCGAGAACTTCCGTAGCAAAGCGCCCATCATCGACTTCGTGGATGCTTCTATTGGGCAGCTGCTCAACACGCCGATCGAAGGAGACACGCACGCGCAGTACGAGGTCCCGTTCGAGCCACTCGAGGTCGCGGACAACGCGAAGCAACTCGAGGGACCTCCGGTCGAACTCATTCTGGTTCCCACGAAACCCGAGGGCAAGGACTTCGGGGTCGACGACATTCGGGCCATCGAAGCGGAAGCGGTGGCACGGCGTGCACTCGAGCTGCACGAGGAAGGAGTGCGCTGGGGGAACATGGCTGTGCTGCTCACCGGGTGGGGTGCGGCGCAGGTCTACCAGGACGCGCTGACGCGTATCGGGGCGGCCACGTACATCATTCGCATGGAGGGATTCTACGACCGGCAGGAGGTTGCGGATCTCGTGGTCGCGTTGGGAGCCGTGCATCAGCCGCTGGACGACCGGGCGTTGTTCGGATTCCTCCGCGGTCCATTTGTCGCGCTCAAGGACGAGTCGCTCCTCGGCATTGCCCTGTCACTCGGCCGCACGCCCTACTGGCGCAGGCTCGAGTGCGGTGAGGGGCTGGATCTCCTGGCGGACGACGAATGCCAACGTGCCGAGCGTGGGCTCGCGCTTCTGAGACACGCCATCGCAATACGTGACCGGGTACCTGTTGACCGGCTGCTGCAAGAGCTGCTCGACGAAGCCGGCTACATGGCGCACCTCGCCCTCATGGGCGAAGAGAAGAACCAGGCGATCGCGAATGTTCGAAAGCTCGTGCGTATAGCGCGCTCGATGCGACGCAGCGGGGTTGGGGAGTTTCTGCGAGTGGTCGAGGAGTCTCGTGCTCGGCGTGAGCGAATCGGCGATGCGCCGTTGCACGGCGAGAAGGACGATGTCGTTACGATCAGCACGATCCACTCGGCGAAGGGACTCGAGTGGCCCGTGGTGTTCTGGTGTGACACCGTGCGCAAGCTTGGGGGTCAAACGGCCGATCCGCTACGCGGTCGAGACCGGATCGTGCTCAAAGACCCAGACGTCAAGAACACCAAGGACCAGTGTGAGAGGTGGCAGGATCTCAAGCAGGTTATCGATCGCGAGGAGGAGGCCGAACGCCGCCGGCTGTGGTACGTCGCTATGACACGCGCCAAAGAACGGCTCATCGTATCGGGACTTCCGTTGGGTCAGCGCGTAAGTCCCAAGCTCAACACGCCAGCCGGTCAACTGTGGAGCGTGCTTCCCGCGTTCGAGGTCGAAGACGGTGGCAGCTTCGTGTACTCCGGACCCGAGGGACGCGAGCACGCAGGTGTTGTGCGGATCGCGGATCCCGGGTTGGTGCAGATTGAGGATGAGACTGAGTTGCTCGAGCCGGGTCCGGTCCGTGACATAGCTACCTTGCCGGTCCTCAATGCACGTATCCCAATTGTTGCGGGCAGCCAACGTCACTCGGCTACCGAGATGCTGACGTTCGTCCGCTGCCAACGACGGCACTGGCTCAAGTACGTGCGGGGGCTCCGTGAGCCGCAGGTGGAGAGCGAGTCCGTTGAGTTCATCGACGCCATCACGCGCGGCCTTATCGTACACGACGTGCTGGAACGACACAGAGAAGAAGACGAGCTGGATGTGCTGCTCGAGGATGCGATCGGGCGGTGGGACGAAGACGCGCCACCGCCGGAGTCTGCGCAGGGCACGCGCTATCGTGAGCATCTCCGCGAGGCAGTAACGTCAGTGACGACCCACGACGAGTACCGAGCCATTGCAGACCTGCCCTCGGCGAGGAGAGAGTTGGGCTTCCTGCACATCGCCGATGCCGAGCACTTCTACCAGGGTAAGATCGATCTCGCCGCGCTTGAGGATGAGGGCTACGTGCTACTCGATGTAAAGACGAGCCAGGGCGATGCCAAGGCTTCGGAGCGGAAGGCAAAGCAGTACGCCCCGCAGCGTGACGTTTACGTCGCGTCAGCCGAAGGTATCTCGGCGCGCAACGTCGGGCGGTTTGCGTTCCAGTTCTCGCGGGCCGAGGTGCAGGTGTCGGAGACGATCGGGGACGATGTACGGAGACAGATTAAGGACTCGCTTGCCGTTCGTCTGAAGACGATGGGGGACGATGAGCCGGCGATGACAGAGCACTCGTGGGAGTGTCGCTGGTGCGGATATAAGAGAGTTGGATGGTGTGAGGGAGTGAGGTGAACCGGTGTCCCGGTGACCCGGTTTCCCGGCCACCCGGCCACACCTCCCATCGCCCTCGACCGTCTTTGACCGTCCTTGACCGTCCTCGATCACATCGCAAATCGTACATCGCGCTACCCCTTCTGCCTCCTCTCCGTCTTCTGTAGTTTCTAGCTGTGCCCCGACCCAAGACCTCCCGCTGGCTCGACCTCATAGCCTTTCTCCTGGCTCATCGCTTTCCCGTTACCCGCGAACAGATCTACGAGAGTGTGTCGGGTTACAAGGCC
>JAUVSX010000488.1 GCA_030596915.1 Chloroflexota bacterium
TCGGGCCCGATGTGGAGGCAGCAGCCGCAGCACTCCAGCCCGGCGACGTGATCGTGCTGGAGAACACCCGCTTCTACCCGGAGGAGCAGGAGAACGATGCGCAGTTCGCCAGACAACTGGCGGGTTTGGCCGACGTATACGTCAACGATGCGTTTGGCGCGGCCCATCGCGCCCACGCGTCGAACGAGGGCGTGGCGCACTATCTTCCCACCGTCGCCGGCCTGCTGATGGTGAAGGAGCTTGAGTTTCTCGGCCAAGCGACCGAAAACCCCGAGCTGCCTTACGTGGCGATCTTGGGCGGTGCGAAAATCTCCGACAAGATCGGCGTCATCGAGAACCTGCTGAAACAGTGCGACCGGCTTCTGATCGGTGGCGGCATGGCCAATACGTTCTTCAAGGCGATGGGCTTCGAGGTCGGGGACAGCCTGGTAGAGGACGCAGCGGTCCCCCAGGCTGAGGTGCTCCTCAAACAGGGCGGCAGTCAGATCGTGTTGCCCGTGGACGCCGTGATCGCCGACGCCTTCAACAACCGCGCCAACACGAGAATCGTGGCGCCCAATGGGGTACCCGCCGGGTGGCGCATCCTGGACATAGGACCGAATACGATCACGACATTCGAGTCGGCCCTGGGCGGCGCTAGAACGGTTGTATGGAACGGCCCGCTGGGTGTGTTCGAGATGCCCAAGTTCGCGAAGGGGACCTTTGCGGTGGCTCGCATTCTGGCCCGGATGGACGCGGTGACAATCATCGGCGGTGGCGACTCGGCGGCCGCGGTAAAACAGGCCGGCCTGGCTGACCAGATGTCGCACGTGTCGACCGGCGGCGGAGCCAGCCTTGAGTTCCTCGAAGGCAAGGTCCTGCCGGGAGTGGCCGTCATCGCGGACTGCTAGAAGCCGCATCTGGACGTGACAAGTGAAGTGCCCGGTGCCCAAGAGGGTACCGGGCACTTTGAAGGAGAGAGACATACGGTATGCGTACCCCATTCATCGCTGGCAACTGGAAGATGCACAAGACGATCGAGGAGGCTGTGGTGCTGGTCGGAGAGCTGGTCGATGCACTTGAGGGTGTCACCGGCTGCGACGTTGCGGTCTGCCCGCCGTATCCGGCATTGGCTGCCGTACGCGCCGCGCTTTCCGGCTCGACCATCGGTCTTGGCGCACAGGACGTGCACTGGGAGGAGAAAGGGGCGTATACAAGCGCAGTAAGCCCGCGGATGCTAGCGGGACTCTGCGACTACGTGATCGTGGGCCACTCAGAGCGGCGCAACGTCTTCGGCGACACGGACGAAATGGTGAATCGGAAACTGCACGCGGCGTTGGCGCACGGGCTCCAGCCCATCGTATGCGTCGGCGAGAATCTCGATCAGAATCAGGCAGGCGAGACGGAAGCCTTCGTGGGCGGCCAGGTGCGCGCCGCATTCGCCGGAATCACGCCAGCGCAGGCACGAACCACCACCGTTGCCTACGAGCCCATCTGGGCCATTGGCACGGGTGTCCCCGCCACCGGCGAGGGCGCCAACGCCATCATTGGCGGCGCCGTGCGAGACACGCTGGCTGCGCTCTTCGGGGACGATGTGGCCCAGACAATGCGCATTCAGTATGGCGGAAGCGTGAAGCCGGCGAACGTCGTTGAGTTTATGTCCCAGCCGGAGATCGACGGCGCCCTGGTGGGCGGGGCTAGCCTGCGCGCGGGTGACTTCGCCGCGATTGTGAAGGATGGCTCGAAGGCGATGAGGTGAACTGGACGCCATTCCTTTGGCTCGCCGTCACCCTCGTCCTCCTCGCACTGATTGAACGCTGGATTCACCGCCATCTGCAAGGGGTGGCTCTTCTAGTCGCTAGCGACCGGGAGATCGCAATCGTGCTGTATGCAGTGCCCCTCCTCCCGGGCGTCGTGTTGCACGAGCTCAGCCACGCGGCGGCGGCGCTTCTGCTTGGCGTGCGGATCGGCCGCATCTCGCTCCGCCCCAAACTGACGGGAGAGCGCATTCAGCTCGGGTTCGTTCCCATCCAGAAGACCGACCCCGTGCGCGGCAGCCTCATCGGACTGGCGCCGCTGCTCGCCGGAAGCGCTGTCATCCTACTCATCGGATACGCGGTGTTCGGGCTGGGGGGCGTGGGGGTAGCCCTTGCGTCCCTCGATTGGGACGGACTGACAGCCAGTCTACGGGAGATGCTCAGCGTCCCGGACGCGTGGGTCTGGGCGTACGTCATCTTCACCGTGAGCAATACGATGATGCCCAGCCGCTCGGACCGTCAGAGCTGGGCTCCTGTCGTGCTGTTCCTGGCGCTCGTCGCCGCGACCATCGCCGTGTCAGGCCTCGGTCCGATGGTTGCCGCCACCCTGGCCAAGCCGGTTGCCATAGGGGTGCGCTGGCTAGCGGCGATGACCACGCTGACGGTCATGATCGACCTGCCCTTCATGCTCGCGATCGCCGTCACCGAGCGAGTCGTGAGCCGCGTCAAGGGCACAGAGGTGACATACGGGAGATGAGGGAGACACCCGCACGCTCAATCCAGCGCGTCGTCACGGCTCGCGCTTGCGGTCAGAGAGGATTGCGAGTACGCCGATAACCACGATCCCAATAGCGGCCAGCGTCAGGAGCTTGTAGAGGCGCGAGGTGACCGTGAGTGCCACGACGCCGAAGAGCGCGCAGAGTCCCCAGTAGAGAAGAACGATCGTCCGCTCTGAGAGGCCCAGGTCGAGCAGGCGGAAATGAAGGTGCCCCCGATCGGCCTGTCCGGGAGAACGCCGCCTCCGGAGGCGGTCGAAGATCTGCCAGACCACGTCGACGATTGGCAGGCCCATAACGAGCAGCACGGTGGCGATCCTCCCGCCGGCGACCAGGCCAAGTCCACCCAGGGTGTAGCCAAGGAAGAAAGCGCCGGCGGTCCCCAGGAACCGCCTTGCGGGTGCCACGTTGTAAGGCAGGAAGCCCAGTAGCGCACCCAGTAGTGCCA
>JAUVSX010000241.1 GCA_030596915.1 Chloroflexota bacterium
AGACGAACGGGTGGCGCGCCCGCCTGAAGTAGCACGCGTCGTGACCTCGGTCATCCGTGCCACCGGCCCAGTCGGTGTGCGAAGGAACAGGAGGACAAGATGAACCTCAGGCAGTGTGGGCGATCAGTGCTCGGGTTCGCGTTGAGCAGCGTTGTTATACTCCTGGCGGTGTGCCCGGTATCTCAGGGAGCCGCTGCTGTGGCCGATCGGCAGGTGGCTCCGGGCCCAAACCCCTTTGCCCAAGTGGGCCGAGCCGTGGCTGCCAGGGACCCGAACAGCGAGACTGACACTCGCACAGCCACACCCTCCCTGGAAGGCCGTATCTGCACGCTCTCCAAGTACGGCGACAATCCGGTCCTCTCAGTGGGGCCGGGAGGCAGTTGGGACTCCTCCTGGGTCTATTCACCTGCCGTTCTCTTCGAGAACGGCGTCTTCAGGATGTGGTACACGGGCTGCGATGATTCAAACCCGTGTCGGATTGGGCTCGCCACCTCTGCCGATGCGGTGGAGTGGACGAAGGATACTCACAACCCAGTTGTGTTGCCGACAGAGGGTTGGGAAGCGCATGGCATCAAAGTGAGCAGCGTGCTCACCTACAGTGGCTACTATGAGATGTGGTACACGGGATGGGATGACAGCGGAGTTGGTCGCATCGGTTACGCAACTTCCCCAGACGGGGTCACCTGGACGAAGTCCGGAAGCAACCCGGTGCTAGGGCCTGGCGCTTCGGGAGGCTGGGAGGACAGTGACGTGGCGGATCCAACTGTAATAAAGGAGAATGGCACATATAAGATGTGGTATGCAGGCTACAATGGCGCCACCGGTCGCCTTGGCTATGCCACATCGAGCAATGGCGTCAACTGGACCAAGGACGCGGCCAATCCGGTGCTCGACATTGGCTCGCCCGGCGAGTGGGATTGGCTGCACGCCTACAGCCCCAGCGTCGTCACCTATGGCGATGCGTACGTGCTATGGTATTCCGGCGGGACACTGCCCTTGGCCTGGCAAACCGGGTACGCCCATTCCCACAATGGGGTCGACTGGACGCGCGGGGGCACGCTCATACCTCAGGGGTCCCCTGGCGCCTTCGACGACGAGAGCGCTGACTACGCGGCGGTCATCGTGGACGACTATGTGTCCCAGGTGTGGCACTCAGGCCACGACGGTGACAACTACGCAATTGGCTACGCCACGGCCGAGATGTGCGGTCCTGGCACCCGGCTCGAGGAGCACGCCTGCGGGCCGCACGTGATGAGCGACTGGGTTACGGCGACCGCGTGCTCGCCCTACTACGCGGATGACTTCAGTGATGATGGGAGTGGCTGGCCGGTCCACGACAATGCCGATCGGCGCTACGCCTACACCGGCGGCGAGTACCAGATCTGGGTCAAGAATGCTTCCAGTGGCTGGTCAGTGACTCCCGGCGCCAAAGCGATCGACTTCGCCGCGGTCGTCAGTGCGAGGCGCACAAGCGGCTCGTATGGCGCGTACGGTATCGAGTTCGGCATCAACGACGACTGGACCGAGTTCTATGACGTGGTTATTGATGGCGAGTACTACAGCATCTGGCGCTACGACGGCGGCTGGACCAACTTGTGTGACTGGACTACTTCCGAGCACATCGCGACGGGCACGAACTGGAATCGGCTGAAGGTGGTGCGCGACGGCGCCAGCATCGCTGTCTACGTCAACGACCATCATCTCACCACGGTCACGGACGCGGCGCTGACTGGCCTGCGACGGATTGCTCTCACCGCATCGTCGACGGAGAGCGGCTCTCTGGACGCGCGTTTCGATGATTTCGCGCTACACCCAGCCGGTTGCGGAGCCAGCGTCGCATCCGCTGGGTTCGAGATGGTGAGTTCTGAGATCCAGGAAGGGTTCGCCCGCCTGGGGATGAGCCCCAGCCCGGGGTGTGCACTGAGCGGAACGCCGGCGAGGCCTGGTTCAACAGGCTTGGGGTGCGGGCGACGGCGGCCCTTGCCGCCGTACTTGGCTCGCTAGAGGGCGGACACGTGGGTCCGCCCCTACGTCCGCTACGTCCGCGCCCCTACTCCGAATGCTCAACCATCTGTATGAACGGCCCGTGCCAGTTGTGATACCAGACCTGACCAGTCGTACCGTGCACGCTGCGCATGCCCTCGATCTCGCCGTTCTTCAGCGTGTGGATCGTGTAGTAGCCGTAGAAAGGATCGGCGTGCTCTTCCACCGAAACGCCGGGCCGGTTGGTATCCAACCAACGCGAGGCGATGACCAAAGCTTCTTCGGGCGGTATCGTGCTGGTCTCGCTGACCTGGCCCATCCCCCTGCCCATACGCGTCCCGTATCGTCCGTTCCACATCGTATTCGGCCCCATCTCGGGCCCAACGGCGCCGGTACGCTTATCAATCAGCAGCTCCATCGCCCCGATCCCCGTATCGTGCTCCGCTACGATCGCGTAGAAGTTGCGCTCGAACTCCATCAACTCGGCAACCTTGAGGTCGCCGTGGCCCAAACCGCTCACGTACCGCTCGACGGCTTCTTGCGCTTCGTCGATCGTCAGCAGCACACCGGTCGCCGACGAGCCCCCGTACAGCTGGGTACCGCCGGCCGCACAACCCGCGGTTGTCCCCGCGCAGGGTTGGGCATTGCCCCTTCCCCAAGCCATCATTCCCGTGCCCATCTGGCCACCCCAAGGGGCCCACACCTGGCGCCCTACTATCAGCCATCCCGCCGCCAGACCTCCCACGACGAGTGCGACGGCAACGAAGACGGCTGCCGCAACAAACAAACCTGTTTTCATCGCTTTCCTCTCCATTGATGTGATCACAGATAGCATATCACAGTGAGGGCGACGCGATGAGCGCCATTTGGCGGGGTGTGGCGGAGCAAGAATGGCCTAGGTCGACGAGGGCTGGCTTGGCAGGTGCGCGATCACCCGCGTCCCCTCGCCCCGAGCTGTCCGGATTTCGAGCGTGCCTCCCAGGCGGGCCGCACGCTCCTTCATCCCCACGAGGCCGTAGTGCCCATTCCTCGTCAGTACGTCGGCTTTCTCTGGGAAGGCGAAGCCAGACCCGTCGTCGCTGACAGAAAGCGTGAGACCATCAGGTTCGCTCACGACGAACACGTCGATGTTCTGCGCCCCAGAGTGCGTCACGGCGTTATTGAGCGCCTGCTGGGCGATGCGGTAGGCAGCCAACTCGGTTTGAGGATCGTATCGCCGCAGCTCTCCCGCCGTATCGAAGCCGACACTCGCGGCCGTGCGCCCGCGTGCCTGGGTCGCCAGCATCTTCAGCGCCGGAACGACCCCGAGGTCCTCGAGATAGACGGGACGCAGGTCTCCAATGAGGCGCCGCAGGCTCTCGACGGTGGCCACCTCGGCCCGGCGGGATTCTTCAAGAAGCTCGCGTGCGCGAGCGGTCTGCCCCTTATCCAGCAGTCGTTGGGCCATCTCGGCCCGCTGGCCTAGCGCGATGAGGTCCTGCACAGGGCCATCGTGCAGTTCGTGAGCCAACCTGGCCCGTTCCGCCTCCTGGCCGAGGGTCACAGCGCCCAGGTAATCCTGCATTCCGGACTGGTATCCCTGGATGCGCTCGACCATCTGCGCCAGCGACTGGTGAAGGTCGCGCACCTCCTGTACGCCGCCGACGGGACGTGAGATCGCCGAGTAGTCGCCCCAGGAGACCTGATCCGCAGCCCTGGACAGCCTCTGTAGGGGCCGCACGATCGTAAGCCAGCCGAAGGCGAGCACGAGAAGCGAGATGATACCGGCGGCGCCCGCTGCGACCGGGGCGAGGCTTGGGAAGCGCAGTATTGGCCCGATGAGCCCCTCGACCGGTTCAGACACCATCACGATCCAGTCTACGGTCTCCAGCGGCGCAAAGGCTACCAGCACCAGCTCCTCGTCCTCGCCCGGGACGATGACTGTCCCTTCGGATTGGTCCAAGGCCGCAGCCACTCCTGGATCGGCACGCAGGTCGGTTCCTACCAGGGCCGTATCCGGGTGCGCGAGCACCCTGCCTTGCGCATCCACCACGACCAGGTCGAGGACATCCTCGCGCAGCATGAGCGAGAGCCACTCATCCACCCCGACGCCATCGGCCCGCACTGTCCCGTGGGCCAGGCCATCCTCTACGATGCGGGCGCCCAGCCGGACCAGATCAAGGTCACGCTCGGCGACGAAGTCGCGCATCGTCCGCTCGTGGCCGATGATGCCGGTGAACGCGACGGCGATGATCGCAAACGTGACGGGTAAGATGGCCCAAAGAAACAGTTGGGCGTGCAGACTACGGAACCAGCGACGCACGTGGCGCCTCCCCTAGCCCACGTCTCCCGGTATGTCGCATGCCGGAGACCTGGTCACTCGATCACAATCCATCCGCGGCGCAGGGCCTCGGTGACAGCTTCGGTGCGGCTGTTGACGGCTAGCTTGCCGTACGTATTGGCGAGGTGGCCTTGGACCGTCCGGTGACTGATGTCCAGCTCGCGTCCGATGGCCCGGTTAGTCATCCCACGAGCCGCCAGGCGCAGGACATCCAGCTCCCGTCCCGTCAGGCGCTCGATCTGGTCAGCGGCGCCCTCGGGACGGCCGCTCACGGCCTGCCGCACCACTTTGCTGGCGATCTCGGGGCTCAGGGCCGATTCCCCACGAGAGACCGTTCGCACCGCGCGCGCAATCTCATCCCCGCTGGCCGTCTTGAGCACGTACCCATCGGCCCCCGCCTCAAGCAGGGCGAAGACGTATGGATCGCCGCCGTATGAACTCAGGATCAGGACGCGCACCGCGGGATGGTGCGCCTTGATAGGGCGGGTCGCCTCGACGCCCGTGACCTCGGGCATGCGGATGTCCAGCACAGCCACGTCGGGCAGAACTTCCTCGACGAGGCGCATCGCCTCCCTGCCATCTCCGGCCTCGGCGATCACCTCGATGTCGCCCGCCTCCTCGAGGAACTCGCGAATGCCTTTGCGCACGACCGCGTGGTCGTCGGCCAACAGGACCCGAATCCTATCCGACATTTAGTGTCTCCTTCCGGCGGGGGCGCCTTTCTCGAACCGCGTCACCCCGCGGAGCACGAAAGCAGCGCCACATCACCTACTCAAGCTGCATGAGGCGGGCTTGCACCTGGCGCAGTGCAGCCGCTGGCCCCCGCGCCCCCCGCTCTGCTTTCAGCGGACTTGGGGTGGCGGATACTAGATCGCTGCGATAGCGTGTCACAGTGACCAGGCCCCCTCGCACGGACGCACTTCACCCGGCCACGATCAGGACAAGGGTGGTGACAAGTACACCTCCAACGGCCCCCGCCAAGAGTTCCGTCGGGGTGTGTTTCTTGCGGTATAGACGGGCCCAAGCCACCAGCGGCAGGCTCAAGAACGTCCACAAGGCAGCCGGCCCGAACACGTACACCAACAGTGTAGAAAATCCACTGACCCCGACCATGTGCAGGCCGATCTTCCAGAAACTGGAGATGGTGAACATGGTCAACCCCAGGCAGGCGTAGATCAGCGCCAGCAGC
>JAUVSX010000203.1 GCA_030596915.1 Chloroflexota bacterium
CCTCGTAGATGCGGATGGCGTGCCTGGCCCCCCACTGCGTGAAGAAATGACACCACTCGAAGTGGGTGATCCCACACCTCTTGGCCAGATCGACGTATCGCTTCACGTCACGCCAGTCGAAGGTGTATGTGTCGGATCCCGTCCTCTCGATCTGAAGCAACTGGTTGGGACGCTTGATGCCGTCGAGGGGCGGCGTGAAGACAGGCACATAGAGGGTATCCTGGCCATGCTGGACGATGTCGCGCACGTAGGCAGCGACGAGCTCCCAGAAGCGGTCGTCGAACAGGTCAGTCTTGTACCAGTCAATGAGCGCGTCAACATAGAACCAGTGGGTGATCGGGAAACCGGTGCGCTCCGCTATGTGAACGTCGTACAGCGTCACGTGTGCGGTGTGCGCTGTCTCATCAGCCCCCTCTGCGGACACCGTTATGTTGATGGCGGACTGGCCTGGTGTGGCGTCCGCTCCGGGGCGCGCGCTGATCCAGAAGGCGTGGGTCTCGGCGGAGGGGAGGAGGATCATGTCCTCGTCGAACAGTGGATCGGGGACAAAGCCGGGAATGTGACCACGCCCCTCGACATCGACGTCATCCTGCTCAATGGGCGTGTTGTGGTGAGGCATGGGGACATAGCCGACGCGCCGCACCCGGATAGACCACCCCGCCGGACCAGACACCTTGACCTGCACGCGCTGGGGATCCTGGCTGTCAGACCGCAGGGCGACCTGGAAGCTGAACCGCTCGTTCAGCGCCGCGTCGAGCGCGAGCGCACGGGGCTCCAAGGCGGGGGTGCGCGGGAAGTGGCGGACCATTGATGACGCGAGCCAAGACCGGACTGTCATAGTTGCCTCCTATCTCTCGTTGGCCAGACAGACGCCGAATGTCTCAAATTCATCGATCCAGCAAGAGACGGTCTCCTTGCTGGGTGGGTCGCTTTGCTCTCGGCCGTCGCGGCTGAGTCCCATCCGCTCGACCTTGCCCGTACCGAGCGGGTGGTAGGGCATGATCTCGACGCTGCGCAGACGAGGGTGAGACCGAGCTAGCGCCGCCACGGCTCGGAAGTGATCGGGCCGGTCGTTGTAGCCCGGGATGATCGGGAGACGCAGGCTGATCTCAGCGCCCCAGTCATGGAGCGCTCGCAGGTTGCTGAAGATCAGGTCGGGGGGGACGCCCGTGTAGGCGATGTGCCGCTCCCGGTCGGTCTCCTTTATGTCGTACAAGAAGAGGTCCACGTAGGGGAGAATGCGCTCGTAGTGAGCCAGGGGCGCATACCCGCACGTCTCGATGCAGCAGTGCAGCCCGTTCTCGTGGGCGGCCTTGAGAAGCGCCTCAGTGAATCCGATCTGCAGCATAGGCTCCCCGCCGGAGAGGGTCATGCCACCATGCGAGGTCTCGTAGAACGGCTCGTCCCGCATCACTTCGGCCAGCACGGCCTCAACGGCCGTATCCCGCCCCACGAGCTCCAGCGCTCCAGAATAGCACTCAACAGTGCACGCGCCGCAGACCTCGCACCGGTCACGCTCGATCACGTGTCGCCCGTCGACCATTTGGTGGGCCTCATTTGGACACGTGGTGAAGCAGAACCCGCAGCCGATGCACCTGTCGGGGAAGAAGGAAAGGTGGAACCCGCGGCTGATCCCCTCGGGGTTGTGGCACCACAGGCACCGCAGCGGACAGCCCTTGTAGAACACGGTCGTGCGGATACCGGGGCCGTCGTGGATGCTGAATCGCTGGATGTCGAAAACCCGACCGGTGATGGTCATCTGTCTGCCATGATAGAGTTTGAAGTGGTCAGCTTCGTCCGCGCTGGGAACGTGTACTGCCCCCGGCGCAATTATACCGCCGGGGTGGGAGACGCAAGGTCAGGGCAGCGGGATGATGAACGTATCGTCAGGGAGAGGCCACCCGTCGGCGCCGGTGGCGCCCAGACGGTCACCCGTGACAGGATCGTACCAACCCACCCCGACGGCAAGGGGGCCTTCCGTGCCTTCGGACAGCGGCACTACCCGTTCATCTAGCACGCGGTCGCCCGGTTCCCACAGGCTGGAGGGGAACCCGCCGCCCAAGGGAGGCCCATCGGCCGTGGCGACCAGGTCGCGATTGGCATCGTATACGTGGACGAACACGATGTAGTCCTGCCCTAGCTGCGCCAGACTGCGCCACCATAGGGTCACATGCAGATTGCCCTGGCTCCGCGCCATATCTACGCCTTCCAAGGCCACTGCCTCCCCAAACACAACCGGAGGGTCGAGGCGATTGTCCCCTTGGGGCAGCAAGGTAGCTTCATCGGAAGCGCCGACTCGGACCAGGCCGAGCGTGGCCCCGTCCCCGCCCGGCTGCCCGCCCACCGTGAACGGCAGGCGAGCGCCGCTGGTCCCATCGAAGAGAATCGCCCGCACAACCCAACCTTGAGCGCGGGCCACATCCTCCGGTATATCGAGCTGGTAGTTATCGACAATGACATCACCGGGGTGCCAGTTCCCCGTGGGATAGGTCCCGCCACCGGTCCACGTGTTGAAGTTGACCAGTGTCGCGGTGTCGCCGGGCTCGGCTGACACGAGCTGGATCGCGAGCGTGTAGTGGTCCGGGGGCTGCGCCAGCACATGCCAGTACAGGGTCACATCTAGCTCATCGCCGGGTTCAAAGGAGGTAGCGTCAAGATCGTAGCCCAGGAGCGCGATATCCTCTCCGAAGCGGCCGTCGAAGGGGTGCCCGACATCAACGTCGGCAGGGCTCGAGTGGATTTCTGGCAGCCTGACAGGCGGCGCCATCACAGCGAATGGACCTGCGATCGCTCCCAGACACAGAAGCACAAGGAAAACCACACCTAGTCCCGCCCGGCGCTCGGCCCAGTATCCCAGACCCCGCCCGAGGAGAACGGCCACGCTGACCATCGCCGGATAGAGTAGACGCCCCTTTGGAGCGTGGATCGTCAGATTCCAGTAGAGGTAGGCGGCGAATACCGCCACCAGCCAGGCTGCCAGAGCAATCACCTGGGGCCATCGTCGCCACAGACGTTGTCGGGCAGCGATCGTCCCAGCTAGAGCAACCAGACACAGCAATAGGTAGGGCAGGTAGAAGCCGGGGGGTGGCGCGGTGCACGCGAAAACGCCCCACCAGGACATGAACACTCCTGGTATCTCGCGGATAAGCAGCCACACCGAGACCTGCTGGCGCAGCGGCAATGCCTCCAGCATTGGACGCGTCCCCGTAAGATCGCCATACAAGGTCCAGTTCCGATAGACCCACCAGCCCGCTATAGCCAGGAATGGCAGGAGCACCAGGCACCCGTAGCCGATGAGCGACGGCAGCTCCTTGGCTAACCGCCTAGACGATGGCAGCCTCGGCTGCGAAAGCCAAATCACAAGTATGGCCAGCAGGGACATCGGCAGAAGCAGCGCCCCAGAGGCCTTGCTGAGGGTCGCCAGGCCAGCGAGGATGCCCAGCGCGAGCGCTTGGGGCCAGCGAATGCCGTCGCGAAGTATGAGCATTACCAGATAAAGCCCCCAGGTCGCCAGCGCCGTCACAAGATTGTCGTTGCGGACAGCGCCCGCCGTGAAGAGGAATCCCGGTGTGAAGGCCGCGATCCCTGCAGCCAGCCACGCCGACCAGGGGGACTCGGGGAACGCGAGCAGGGTTGTGGCATACACGCCGGCGACCGTTGCGAGTGCGAGGAGCGAGGACCAAACCCGCAGGACGTGAAGTACCCGCACCCTGCCCTGGTAGGGGAAACGGTTGTTGTGAGCATCGCGCTCGAAGTAGTTGACGTTGTAGCGGGCGCCGGGTTGGGCGCACGTCGAGTGGGGATTGACGTCAAGCGGCGCCCCGGCGTCCTCTAGATCCAGCGCCAGGATGCCAGAGAGCGCACGTACGAAGACCGAAGCGCTCCCGTAGTAGAGCGGAGGCTGGATCCCCTCGTGTTCGTAGTTTGGGGGCGGCCCGACGGCCGGGACGACTGGAAGCTGCCCGGTCTGTAGGAGGTGGACAACGTAATAGAAGTGACCGATCTCGTCGGGCGCCTCAAAGGGGGTCGAGATCGCGTTGTAGAGCGTGGCAAGAACAAGAAACAGTGCAAGAAGGCCGACCAGGGCCAGGCGGCGTGTTCGCGGCAGGCAGCCTGTCATCTGCGTCGCTTCCGTCCCACGACCACAGCACTGACCAGGACGACTGCCGCCAACGTCCGCGCGATCCAGACCCCCGGCTCCCGGGGAGCGGGTGTCAGGGGTACAATAGCCAGAGTCGCGAGGTCGTTGGGCAACCGTGCACCTTCGGCAGAATATGCAGGCAGGCGAGAGTTGTCTGGCCAACGGTACAGTCCCAACGTCACCGTGAGATCGCCTGGCGCTAGATCCTCCGGTAGGTCCAGATCATACGGATCCATCACGGTCGTCCCCGGCTCCCATCTCGAAGTGGGCCGAGTTCCCCGCCCTGGGAAGTTGTCCTGCTGGGCGATGAGCTGCCCCGCGCCGTCGAGCAGATGCACAAAAACCGTATAGTCCTTCTCCAGTGGTTCCAGCGCCTGCCAGTACAGTTGCAGGCGAAGCACCTGTCCGGCCTGATAGGGCGGCGGCGCGATGTCGTAGCCTACCAACTGGATTCCGGGATCAAAGCTGAAGGCGGCCGGCTGCTGCGGCCCACTGGCGACGTGGTATACCCACGCGTACGGCACGGAGCCGAAGCGCACCGTTGTCAACGGTGCCCTGCGGCGGTAGAGGTCCCACGGAACGCTGTCCTCCGTACCATCGTTCCTCATACTATTGTTGATGCCGAACGCGTACCATGCCGCCGGGTCGCTGACCTCCACCGTCTCCCCTACGAAGTACTGCCGGAAGAGCGTCGGCATGTGACTGCCCGCGGTCTCGTCGTCCGCGTGGGGCAGCCTGTTGAGTGTCCGCGCGGCGATGTCCAGGCCTTCCCCTTGCCACTGTGTAGAGAGCGCCCATATGCTCGTCCTGGCGCCTACCAGCTCGTTGAAGCGTGCGCCGTAGTAAGGATGTCGCGGTAGCACGAGCGCCCCTTGCAGCAGCAAGGCGGCGGCGATCACAGCGATTGGCGCTGCTCGCGACGGCGTGACAGGCGCGAAGACACGGCTCGCCCACCATGCCAGGCCCACACCCGCGAGAATGTCCACGGCTGGAAACGCTGGCAGGAGATAGCGGGGCATCTTCTTCGCGCCGAGTGTCATCTGCAAGGTGAAGAAGACGGCAAAGGCCAGCAGTAACCCCAGGCTGGCGCGCTCGCCCCGCGGCCGGTCCCGATCGATCGCAGCGTACAGCAGCGCCACAAGTGCGAAAGCGGAAGCGAGCGCAGTCAGTTTGCAGCCCCACGTGACCAGGTAGTAGGTTGGGCCAGGGTCGCCGGCTACAGGCTGTCCGAGGAAATACAGCGGGCTGGGGTGCGGCCAGATGACGCGCAGCGCAGCTCGACTATAGACAGTCTGCAGGGTGCCGATTGGATCCACCCACATGGCGGGATAGAGCGCAAAGTAGACGAAGCAGGCAACCCCGAGCCACGCAAGGCCAGCCTGCAGCGCGCGCCGCCAACCCATCTGGTGGCCGAACAGGACACCAAGGCCCAGGCACAGGGCGGTGTACGGCAGCAGGAACAGCGCTGGGCTCTTGGTGAGCAGCGCCAGGCCACCAAGGACACCGGAGAGAATGACCCACCTGGTGCGCCTCGTTCGCGTGAACAGCAGCACGCTCAGCGCCGAGGCCGTCATAAAGGCGGCCAGCAGACCATCCACGTGCAACACCTTGGAGTTGGCCAGGAAGAAGGGGTCCAGCGCCACAAGCAATGCCGCACTGAACGCCGCCAAGGGGCCGAATAGCCGCAGGAGAAGGCCGTACATCAACGTGATCACGCCGGCGATGACGAGCGCCAGGGGAAACACACCGATGGTGGACTCTCGGACCGTCAGGGATTCTGGGTCCACGTACGCTTTTCCATCCGGTCCCGGCTGGGGAGTCACTCCGGCGATGCGGAGCGCAATCCCCGAGAGCCACATTGTGGGGACCCCCGGGTGCTCGGAGGTGACGGTCTCCCCAGAGGCGCCCCGGCCTACATCGTGGATGAACTCCGCCGAGCGCGTGTGCCCCCGCCGCGGGCGCGCGATCGGGCCCCCGGCGCGC
>JAUVSX010000251.1 GCA_030596915.1 Chloroflexota bacterium
CGACCGAACAGTGTCAGGCCGCCGTGCGGTGTCAACAGTTGGCAAACCAGAACCAACCAGCAGTGTCGCGTCCGGCGGCGAGCTGGGGGGAAGTCCTTGGAGCTTAGCCCAACCCCCAAGGTCGCCCCAGACTCGGGGACTGCCCTCTCGAGACCACCTCAAACCGGCGCTCGGCTTGGAATAGCGACACGGCGCGCCCCTTCGGGCGCGCCGTGCGCTTTTTGGTCCGGCCTAGCTCACTAGGAGGCGATGCCGGACCAGGTGTACACAGTCACTACTCATAGGCACCACCTCCTCTTGGATAAGAGTGCACTCAGTGTACACTCAGATGGCTCCCGCGTCAAGTCAGCCACGATGGCGCGGAAGGCCCGCCCGGAGAACGGCACGCGGTGCCTGCCACTGTGGCCGTCGAGATCGCCCTCCAGCGGCGGAACACGGTCAGGCTCAGTCAGCCGGGATAGTGACGTCCTGCGCCCTCATTCGATGTTCTCTAGGGCAAACAGCCGTCCCATCGTCGCCACGAACAGGTACACATCCAGCACTGGCTGCAGCGCATCCTCGTTGCGCTGCACGTAATCGGCTACCTCTCCCCACAGGGTGCTAGCCTGGTCTGCATCGCCCTTCGCTCGTGCCTCCAGGGCCAGGGCGAGCCCCTTTGCAACATCAGCATGGTGCGCCAAGTGCTCCCACGACTTCGCACGTGTGGCATCGTCCGACACCCGGTTTCTGGCGATCGTTGGCCAGAACGCGTCGACGACAGCGGGGATGCTTGCCAGGCGCTCCGCCACTTGCTGGCTAACGACGCTCTCAGCTCCGGGGCGCTGCCGCCACGTAAGGGGCTCATCACTCCTGCCGTGCTCGTGGGTCAGGACCCTGTCGCCCCGCAGATAAGGCGGATCGAATAGCATCGACAGCTCAGCCATATACTCTCTGCAAGCCTCACCCTCCGCTCCGAAGGCTGCGCAGAAGTAGTCGCTCGCGAGCGACTCGAAGTCGGCGGAATCGTCCCACAAAGTCTTCGCATAAGTGTACATACCGAACCCGGTCGGGCAGTAGGCGCGCTGTGTCTGATCGCTGATCATGCCATTAAGGCCGGCTGACCGAAGCTTCTTGACGTCGGCGCACAGGATCTTGGCCGCCTCGTAGTACGCGGGATCGAAGTAGTGGTCCCACATGAAATAGTACTCATAGGTGAAAGCGTCACCTTCGAACAGCCTTTGCCACGCGTGCAGGTAGGCGAGGTTCTCGGTGATGTCGGAGGGGAGCCGCACCCGGTTTCGAACGTACTTAGGAAGAGATACGTCCGACGTGTCGACATCGTACGACTGGCTGTAGGAGCGGCTGATCGGAGCAAACAGCAGGCTGAATCTATCCGGGTTCTTCAAGCGTTCCTCGTCTGGAGGCCACAGGAGCTCCAGGTAGGCGATGAAGGCGATACGGGTTGAGATGCCACGCCCTGTGAATGCCTCGTCCATCTCATTCAGCAGCTTGATGTATAGATCCGACGGCAGCGTGTCTCGGCAGTTCTCACATTCGCAGTGGTTATTGTAGTTGTCGGCCAGCCATACGTTGAGCACATCGATGAGGCTGTGCTCTTGCACGTAGCGAACAGCGAAGTCGACCACAGCCCGCCTTGCCTCAGCGTTTGAGTAGCACAGGTTGGTGTTCAGCGGGATGCCTTCAAAGAGCCTCCGCTGGCCGTCCACCTCCGCCAGGTACTGCCGGACCTGGTCACTCACCTCGTACTCTCCGGGCACCCACTCGAGGCCAGGAATCCCCAACGGCTCACACGTCCACCCGTGCCCGATCGCGTGGTAGGTGAGACCGCGCTTCTTCATCTCACCTTCCAGGCGACGGGTGAAATCAACAACCGTCTCGACCGCCAGATGCTCAGGTTTCTTGTACGGGTTGTTCAGATGGCTGTACCAGCGGTCGAAGAACGTGTAGGGGACGAGAAACTCAAGCATATATGAGTTCAACCCCACTTTGGGCGCCCAGTCAATGCTATCGACCATGTTCTGATAGCTAACGGCTCCTTCGATGCAGAGCCCACGGTGCCGGTACGATGGCACCTCATCCAGCGCCACCGCGATGTCCCCAACGTCCCGTCTGGGGACAAGCTCTCCGTCGGGACCGGGTCTCACCCATCTGCAGCCCGCCTCCTCGAGAAAACGGTACACGCCCAGTAGCACGCTGCGAGGATTCACGCCAGCGATCACGCCCCGGAGGCACGCCACATCCACGTGGACCGCGTCATCCAACTCCGGAGCATCGGAGGCCGGCGGCAGCATACCCACGTCCTCGTACAGGCCAAGGTGAATAGTCGCCCCTACGGCCGGAACCCCGTGCGAGACGATCCGGATCTCCGCGCGCACGTCGCCCATCATCTTCAGGTACTTGCCCAACTCCTCCGCTGCGTACCGAATCGTCGTATCATCGCGCAACATCCCTATGGTGACCTTGTCGTCACCGCATGCTGCAGTCATCTGGGAGCTCCTCTCCTACTCAACCTTGCGCCACGCTGCACGCCGCCGCGCGCGATGTCCCGCAGGAGCAGGGCGCGACGAACTGTGGGATGGCGCCTCCCAAGCCCTATGCCTGGCCGCCAACGGTGCCGACTATTCCGCGGCCGGCGTCGCGCTAGCGGCCCTCTCAGGCGCGGCAGGCACGATGACCCGCAGCTTCCCTGGAAGGATACGATACTCGATGTGAGTTGCCGCCAGATCGAAGAGCTCACCATCGGCCTGGACCGGCGTTGACGGCTCGCACTCGATCGTGAGATGCGTTGTCCGCTCGTAGGCAATCTCGGGGCGCTCCAGGTGAGTGCCGTCGAACGTCATCGGCAGCAGCCGAAACAGCTTGAGACGCCCAATGTCACCACCATATACGAAGTCGAGGTATCCGTCGTCTGGCTCCGCACGCGGCGTCATGAAGAACACGCCCCCAGTCCGCCGGGTGTTGCCGACTGACACGAGCGTGACGGGTCCCTCGTACTCCCCTGTATCCCACTCAAGCCGCATGTGCCAGGGCTTGTGCCGTACGATCGTCTTCACCGCGGCCAGGACGTAGCGGGGGATGCCCTTCACGCGCTTCATTGCTGCCTGTGCGATGCCTACCATCGGCTCAAGGCCGACCGCGGAGTTGTTGTCGAAGTAGCGCCCGTTGACGCACCCCACGTCCACAATCCTCGCGTGGCCAAGATGGATCGTCCGGCACGCCGCCTCGACATCCTTTTCCAGGTCCATCATATCGGCGAAGTCATCCGCCGAACCTAGCGGGATGATTCCCAGCGGTCCCGCAACCACGTCTTCGCCAGCCGCCTGTACGAGCCCGTTTACCACCTCGCTGATACTACCGTCGCCGCCAGCCGACACGACTGGCGAGAATCCAGCCAGCGCGGCCTGCCTGGCCAGCTCGATGCCGTGCTCAGGATAGTCAGTCACAACCAAGTCGTGTTCCAGCCCTAGGTGCTCGCACGCACGCTCAATAGCTGCTATTGCGGACTTGGCCTTCCAGCGGCCTGCGTACGGATTGACGATGATCTTTGCGACACTCATTGATGGCCTCGCAGGGTAGACTCGTCCAGGGGAGTGCACGCGATAATACCACGCCGGTGCGCCAAGAGCAACCTCACCTGTCGCTTTCAGCGCCGTGCCGGACGGTCCGACCGCGATCTCCCAACCGCCCGGGGGCGGGGCCTACAGCGCTTGCCCGGCGCCCTAGCGAGAGTACAATGGTACCGGGCCCAGACCCTTGCGCCGCCGCCGACGTGCGGTTCCTCAACCACAGTCGTCGATTCAAAGGGTTTGCGCATAGCCGAGCATTCCTTCGTCGGGCGGGAGCGTGAACTTACCCGACTCTGGGAGTTCCTCGGGAACGCTCTGGGTGGAGAGTGCCACGTTGCCTTCGCCGTCGGTGATGCCGTGCCCCGCCTGTCTCAGATGCGCGGTGGCGCGCTGGCACTGCTGGGGCGATTGGATGAGGCGGAGACCAAGCTCAAGGGGAGGCGTGGACGCTTCCGCCGAGCCCGGGACCGGAGCCACGCAATCGCAGCTCCGAGCAGCGCCTGGCCGGCTCTACCCCACGCGCGGAGACGTCATGGCAGCGACCGGGAAGCTTGTGGCTGCGCAGGGCATCGCCGATCAATTCGCCTCCAACGCCCGGCACGAGCGTTTGCGGCGCAGCCTTGTGCGCCAGACAAGAGCCAGGATGTGACCTGTGGAGGAGTTCCGGGAGTTCATCGAGATGTTCGTGGATCTGTGGCACAGGGGACTTCAAGACCCCCCCCAGACACAGGCCCAGACTCTTGCGTGGCTCCTGCGGGGGTACGCCAAGACGCGGTACGGTCGCGAGCGCGGCGCGGGCGACCTACTCTCGCTGGCCGAGGATCCTCCCTGCTTCTTTTCCGGGTACCGCGGCGCTTTTCCTGTCGTCACCTATCGGGAGATAGCGCCGTGGATCGATCAGATCATCGAAGGCGACAGCGGCGCACTGCTCCCCGAAGCGCCCGTCGCCTGGGCCATGACCCGGGGCACGAGCATGGGCGTTCCCAAGCGCATCCCCATCACCGATGCTGACCTGAGCATTCGCGTGGCGGCTGCCCGGGGTCTGCTCAATCACCTCCTGCGCACCGGCCAGCTCGACGCGATTAATGGCTATAGCCTCAACCTCAACTACCCATCCGAGGTGGGCACAATGGTCGTCGGGGGACAGGAGACACCCTATGGTTTCAGCTCCGGAATCTATGTGAAGCACGCTGCGGCAGCCACGCCCGTCAAGATTCTGCCCCCGCAGGAGGAGATCGATGCACTTGGTGCCGGGACCGACGCCACCGCTTGGGACCAGCGGTTCGAGATGATCTACCAACGCACGAAGGAGGCCAGCATTACGATGTGTGCGGGCGTCTGCCCTTCGATCATCCAGTTCGGGCATTTCCTACAGCGTCGCCACGGCGTTCTTCCTAAGAAGCTTTGGGACGTACGCGTGATTGCTGCAGCCAGTGTCCCGGGCATCCACACCAAGTACGGGCCTGCTCTGCGCGCTCTCTACGGGCCGGTCGACATCGTGGAGATGTATATCGCGACGGAAGGCGCGTTTGCCCAGCAGCGAGATGATCGGCAGCTCGTTGTCCCCAATCTGGACCTGTACGTCTACGAGGTTGACGTTGGCGGCCGAGTGAAGATGCTGCACGAGATGCGGGCTGGTGAGTACGGGAGCCTGATTGTCTCGACGCCGGTGCTGCCGCGCTATCGCATCGGGGATATCGTGCGCGCCTTCGACCCGCCCTACTTCCGCTGCATCGGCCGCGAGCGCCCCTGGGCCAGACTGCGCTACTGGATCGAGGGCGCCATCAACCTCGACTTCGGCCGCGCCTAGACCTGCC
>JAUVSX010000284.1 GCA_030596915.1 Chloroflexota bacterium
GATTGCGTTGAGATGCTCGATTCGTCCTATGCAGTGGGGGAAGAGACGCGGCGCTGCCAGCGCTTGGCTTGCGAGTTCCTGGAGAGCCGCGGGCGCCCGACCGTCGCCGGCGATGCCAAGACGCGGGTCGGCTACGTCCACAGCGTAGGCCACGGGCTGGGGCTGGCAGTCCACGAGGAGCCGTTCTTCAGCGATGTGCCAACGAACGAAGATGTCATTGAGCCCGGACATGTGTTCAGCTGCGAACCTGGCGTATACTATCCCGACCGCGGGTTCGGAGTGCGGATAGAAGACGTAATATGGGTTGAACAGAAGGATCAGATCCACGATCTGACGGGATTCCCCAAGGAGCTTGTGATCGAGGTGTGATGAGTGTCTAGCACACGCATTCTGGCGATCGAGACGTCCTGTGATGAAACCGCGGCGGCTGTCGTCGAGGACGGGAGGCACGTTCTGTCCAACGTCGTGGCCTCGCAGGTTGAACTGCACTCGCGGTACGGTGGCGTGTTCCCCGAGATGGCCTCGCGTGCCCATCTTGAGGCGATTGTGCCGGTCGTCAACCAGGCGATGCGACAATCGCACCTCGGTTTCGGCAACGTTGATGCCGTCGCCGTGACGCACGGTCCGGGATTGGCTGGATCGCTTCTCGTGGGCGTGAACGCGGCCAAGGGCATCGCCCTGGGGCACGGGCTCCCGCGCGGGGCAGTGAATCACCTCGAGGCCCACATCTATGCGCATTGGATACAGGTCGATAGCACTGATGCCATCCGACTTGACGGAGCGTGGGAGACCGGGTTTCCCTACTTGGCCTTCATCATCTCGGGAGGTCACACTCAGTTGATCCTGATGCGCGCTCACGGACGCTACGAGTTCCTGGGCGGCACGCTCGATGACGCTGCTGGTGAGGCGTTTGACAAGGTAGGCCGGCTGCTTGGGTTGCCCTACCCCGGGGGTCCGGCGATCGAGGAGGCGGCTTCCCGGGGCAAGCCAAGCGGCTTCAGTTTCCCTCGCGCGTGGCTCAAGGGTGGCTACGACTTCAGTTTCAGTGGTCCAAAGACTGCGATGTTCCGCTTGGTGCAGCAGTACGGCGAGCCACCGAAAGGACAGTTGCAGGCGGATCTTGCCTGGGGTTTCCAGACCGCGGTCGTGGACGTGTTGTCTGCCAAGGCAGCCCGTGCGGCGGAGGAATTCGGCGCGACAGCGCTACTGCTGTGCGGCGGAGTATCGGCAAACCAAGAGCTTCGTCGGGTGATGACCGAGAGGTCCCCCGTGCCCGTCCACTTCCCTCCCCTCTTCCTCTGCACCGACAATGCGGCGATGGTAGGGGCTTGCGCGTACCGGCACTTCAACGCAGGTCAGCTAGCCGGTTGGGACCTTGACGTGATTCCCGGCCTGCGCCTGGCGTGAGTGAGGATGACGACGCAGATCAGGAACCGGGGACACGAGGTTGTGCTTCTCCTCCAAGCGAAGCCAGGGGACGGCTCGCTCTGCGAACGGGGGGCAGTTGCTGCCTGCAGGGATGGTGAGCAGCTCTCTGTCCGTTGGACTCCCGTCGACGCGTTTGGCTCGGACGGTCTGCTTATCTTCCCCAAGGGCCCGTTGGATGGCCTACTGCCTATGACCGGAGGGCGATGGCAGCGCGGGGTCTGATTGGCAACGTTGCGGTCGCGGGCGGCAATCTTGTCCGCTCGATGCGTCGCAGAGGGCTGGAATGCATCTCCTTGCCCATTGAGGGCTCCTATCCGGAGTGGCCGCCGCGGCGTCCCCGCCTTCCGTTTCCCCTCTCGTTTATGGTGCCCTTCACTCGGCAGGTGAGCCTGAGCGATATGCGCGCGGCGACGCGCATGATCGGCGCCGACAACCGGGTTCGTTGCGTTGTAGTCCAGTTTGGGCCACTTGACGCTGGACTGGCTACGCTGTATAGCGTTCGCCGTTTGCTGCTGGCCCTGCGTTCCAAGGGGAAACGCCTCGTTGCCTGGATGCCCTCGGCGGGAATCGCCGAATGCTACCTGGCGTCGGTCTGCGACGACGTACTGCTTCCCGAGTCCGGGCGTGTCTCGGCGCTGGGCCTGAGGGCTGAGGCGATTTTCCTGAAGGACGCGCTGGCCCTTGTGGGGGTGGAAGCTGATCTCGAAGCAATCGCGGAATACAAGGTCGCCCCGGACACGTTTCGCCGCTCGACGATGTCTGAGCCCCATCGTTTCATGCTGAACGCTGCCCTCGATTCCTATTTCGAGCACATTGTGTCGGTCATCGCCGAGGGACGCGGCCTGTCGACTGAGCGAGTGCGCGAGATCATTGACGCGATGCCGATGGATGCGCCCCGGGCCGTGGAGGCGGGCCTTGCCGATGGGGTCGCGTACGAGGACGAGCTGCAGGCGTATGTCTCCGGTGGCGACGGGAACGGCGAGACGAGGGGCGGCACACCCTCCGCGCCGGTGGCGACCTGGGACCAGGCGTCCCGATGGCTGAGAAGGCCCGTCCGGCGAAAGACCCGCCAGGCAATCGGCGTGGTGTCGCTCGAGGGACTGATGGTGCTGGGGCACAGTCGCCGCTCGCCTGTGCCGCTGCCGATACCTTTCGTGCAGGCGCAAGCCGGGTCGGCGACGGTCGTCCAGGCGCTTCGTCAAGCTGAAGCTGACCGGCGCATAGCCGCCGTCATCTTCCACATCGAGACGCCAGGCGGCTCCGCGTTGGCCTCCGATCTGATCTGTCGCGAGGTACGCCGTCTGCGAGCGCGCAAGCCGGTCGTGGCTCTGATGGGGGGACAGGCCACCTCGGGTGGCTACTATGCTGCGGCGTGGGCCAACCGGATTATCGCGCGGCCGACGACTATGACCGGGTCCATTGGCATCTGGGGCGGCAAGTTTGTTCTTCGGGGCTTGTACACTAAGCTGGGCGTCGGCACGGAAGCCGTAGAGCGGGGTGCGATGGCCGGACTGTACTCAGGGTCGGAGTCATTCGACGCGGCGCAGCGGGCCCGGGTGCGGCGCGACCTGGGCACCGCCTACGCCCGCTTCATCGGCGTAGTGGCGCAAGGGCGCCGCATGGCGGAAGAGGACGTCGAGGACGTGGCTCGCGGCAGAATCTGGACCGGCGCGCAGGCCGTCGAGATCGGCCTGGTGGATGAGCTGGGCGACTTCGAGACAGCGCTGGATCATGCGAAGGAATTGGCGGGGCTTGACGCCGACGAAACGCCCACGATTGTGCGTGTGCACGCAGGGCGTCGTGAGCTAGCCCCCTTGCCCTACCTTGACGACCGGTCGGCCTGGTGGCCCGCGTTGAATTCGCTGCGCGCCCTGGCGCGTGAAGGTGTCTGGGCGCTCTCGCCCTGGATGGTACGGATGGGGAGCTAGCCAATGGCAGGTAGTGGCGACACAGTGAGCGGGCCGGTTCAGCGATGGAGCGGGGTTACCAAACGCGCGGTGGTCTGGGGTCTGCTCGCCGCGCTAATCCTGCTGCTGTACGTGTTCCGCGAAGCCATCCCACAGTTGGTCCTGGCCGGGGTGCTGGCCTTCATCGTCGAGCCAGCCGTTCGGCTGCTGCAGCGCACCCTGAAACTGGCGCGCACGCCGGCTACGGCCATTGTCTTCATCGTGCTCGTGCTTGCCGGACTGGCTGTGCTGGCCGCACCCGTAACAGCCGTGCCCGCTGTGCAGCGGGCCGTTCGATCTCTTCAGTTCGACTTCAACCGCGTCGTTGACGAGATGGGAGAGCTCCTCGGACGGTCGCGTGAGATCGGGGACTACAAGCTCGATCTGAGCGATTTCTACGGCCAGTTGAGCACGATGCTCAGCCGATTTGCCACGACCGTGGCAGAAGGGACTCTGGATGTCGTGCTCGGCATCGCCTCGGGTGCGATCCAGCTGCTCTTTGTCCTGATCGCCGCCTTCTACCTGGTCAAGGACACGCGTCGCCTCGTGGACTGGCTCGACGGGCTGGCTCCGCCAGGGTACCGCGACGACTTCGTGCGACTTCGGCGCCAGATTACCGATGCGTGGAGCGCTTTTCTGCGGAGCCAATTGCTGCTTGGAGTGGTGGTGGGAGTGATCACAACCATGGTCTGCGCTGCGGTAGGCTTGCCGTATCCGTGGGCCCTGGGGCTGATCGCCGGGCTTCTCGAAGTGATCCCTCACATCGGACCGTTTATTGCGGCGATTCCCGCGGTGCTTCTGGCGCTGTTCGTGGGCTCCTCCTACCTGCCACTGAGGCCCTTCTGGCTGGCCCTGCTCGTCGCGGGCTTGTACTTGCTGATCCAGCAGGTCGCGAACAGCGTCCTCGTCCCACGCATCCTGGGACGCAGCCTGGACCTCCACCCGCTGATGGTGCTAGTCGCCGCTGTCATTGGCGGCAAAGTCGCCGGGGTGCTGGGCATCCTGTTGGCGCCTCCCATACTGGCAACGCTACGCGTGGTAGGGCGGTACGTTCTCAACCGTCTGTATGACCGTGACCCGTTCGCAGAGCCTGTCGAGCGGACTCCGTCGCCCCAGCCAGAGCGGCGGCAAGCGCGGCACACCTGGTCTCTTGCGTGGCTTCGGCGGGAGGCCAAGGGCCAGGACCCAGAATCCGTAAGCGACGGCGCGAACGGCCCGGATAGCGCCGCTGCTTTCGAACGGAGTGACGAGGGAGGCACAAGTGGTGGACACGACGATTCAGATTCTGGCCGAGACCGATAACTTCAGCATCTGGCAAGCCGACGGCCCCGATGACGAGGTGACGTACCATCTGGAATTGGGCAACGTCACCGTGCATCTCTTCGTTGAGGAGCTGCGCGAGGTCGTGGCGCTGCTGCGCGAAGTAGGGCCGCGTGTTGCAGAGTAGCGACTCCACGGCTCAACACCGGAAGTGGCTCGACCGTCTGGTCCCCCTCTCGGAGGCGGCAAGGGGAATGCTCTCGGATGTCGCGCCGGCGAAGGTGGCGATGAGAACTGGGTGCCGCTTGGACGCGGACGGGAACTACGGTCTGACGTTTTTCTTGGAGACGTACGTCGTATCGGCAAACACCTTCGCGGTCCGCCGCGCGAACGC
>JAUVSX010000409.1 GCA_030596915.1 Chloroflexota bacterium
GTACTACAACGGCGTGCTGGCCCACGAGTTCCAGCACATGATCCACTGGTACAAGGATCGGAACGAGGAGACCTGGCTGAACGAGGGCTTCTCCGAACTCGCGATGTACCTAAACGGCATGAGCACTGGTGGCGCAGACTGGGTCTTCGCCAACACGCCGGATACGCAGCTCAACTCCTGGCCTGAGGGTCCGGGTATGGCGGGGCCCAACTACGGCGGCGGATACCTGTTCACCAGCTACTTCCTGGACCGCTTCGGCGCCGAGGCCACTCAGGCTCTGGTATCCCATCCAGAGAACGGCTTTGCGTCGGTGGACGAGGTGCTTGCTGAACGAGGGATCGATATGACCCACGAGGACGTCTTCGCCGACTGGATCGTGGCCAACATGCTCGACGATCCCAGGGTCGAGGACGGGCAGTACTATTACGAGGAGATCGACCTCTTCCCCTTCGAGATCACAGCGACGTACGAACGCAATGACTACCCCGTCTCCGAGAGTGGCCTGGTCCACCAATACGGCACGGACTATATCGAGCTGCAAGGCAGAGATCCGCTGTCGGTCCGCTTCGCCGGCTCCACTCAGGTTGGCCTGATCGACACGGTCGCCCACAGTGGGGACTACCTGTGGTGGTCGAACCGGGGCGACGATTCCGATATGATGCTCACCCGCGCCTTTGACCTGTCGGACGTGGACGAGGCGACACTCGAGTTCTGGACCTGGTATGACCTGGAGGAGGACTGGGACTACGCCTACGTGGAAGTGAGCCCCGACGACGGGCAGACGTGGGAGATCCTGAGCACGCCTTCGGGCACAGACACCAATCCCAACGGCAACTCCTTCGGCTTCGCCTACACCGGTCGAAGCGGCGGCGGCGAGACACCGGAGTGGATCCTGGAGAAGGTCGACCTATCGCCCTATACCGGCCAAGAGGTGCTGATCCGCTTCGAGATGATCGCGGATGACGCCGTCAACCGCCCCGGGTTTGCCGTCGACGATATCGCCATCCTGGAGATTGGCTACGCCAGCGACTTCGAGGCGGATGAGGGCGGGTGGGAGCCGGCCGGTTTCGTGCGCCACGCCAATGTGCTGCCGCAGCGGTGGCTGGTTCAACTGATCCTCTTCGGCCCGGAGACGACGGTAACGCGGCTGGAGCTGGACGAGGACCAGACGGCTGAGTGGCAGATCCCCCTCGATCGAGACACACGGCGGGCTATCCTCACGATCTCGGGCCTCGCGCCGGTGACGACGGAGTGGGCAGCCTATAGCTATCAGATCAGTGAAGACGGTGGCAGCGTAGCTGCCAGGTAGGCGAAGGTTCTCTCGACTGCTCGCCCGGCTCCGCATCCAGGCAACACGCGTTGTGAGCCTCGACCCTACGAATGCGCCTTCTGGTCTCGGCCGACTGTGGCGCCCCTTCCGACGCGCTAGCGTCGGCCCGCGCTGCCCCTACTGATGAATGTTGACGAGCGTCCCCACCGTGGCCCAATGGAAGAGCCATTTGGCCTCGGCTTCGGGCAGGTTGATGCACCCGTGGCTCATCGGATTGCCGAAGTTGTTGTGCCAGTAGGCGCCGTGTAGGCCATACCCACGAAGGAAGTACATCGTGTACGGCACGCCGGTCAGGTAGTAGCCGGGACCGCTCATCGTCGTGGACCGAAGCTTGACGTACACGCGGAACCTACCCACCGGCGTAGGCGTGTAGGCCAACCCCGTAGAAACGAACGTACGCCACACCGGGATGTTCCCCTCGTAGGCTGTCAGCGTCTGACTCGACAGGTCCACGTCAATCCAGCGCACACCAAGTTGGCCGGGGAACAGACCCAGACGCAGCATCGACTCTCTCAGAGGAGCGGCGCGCTGATCGGGGGCCAGCGTCGGAGTCAGGGATGGCGTGTCCGTTGGCGTGGGAGTCGCCGCGTCCGACCGCGCGTTTGATGCGGTCGGCGTCGGCACTGCCGTGGGAGTACTCGTCGAGCTGGGAGTGGCAGAAGGTGTTGGCGTTCGCGTGAGCGATGCCGTCGGCGTCGGCATCGGCGTGGGTGATGCCGTCGACGTCGGCGTTGGCGTGGGGATGCCCGACGGCGTGGCCGTCGGTGTAGGTGACAGCGTCGGCGTTGGCACCGGTGTGGTGTCATCCGTAGTCGTTGCAGTGCCCGCCGGAAGGGCCATCGCAGAGGGTGTCACAGAAAGAAACTGTGTCGAGCTCGGCGTTGGGCTACCCGCCGGGGTCTGATTGACCGCCGGCGTGACTCTGGGCAGTGCGATCAGCCCACCCACCCAGGCGGGGAGCGAGCCGGGGACCTTCGCCGCCAGCATCGGCACATCCAGCCACAAACTGCCCGCAACAAGGGTGGCGCCAAGCACGGCGAACAGAACGCAGGCCACCACGGTCGCCGCGCGTAGCCAGCGCCACTGTCGCCGGCCCGCAGAAGGCGGCGCATCCGCGGTACCGGCTGCGTCCCCGCGCTCGGCCCCACGCTGGCGCGCCCAAGCCAGTGCGCGGTGCACGCGGGGGCTGTGCGGCTCGCTGCGCTGCGCGTGCATCACATACGCCAGACTCGCCGACGGGTCGAAGTCGAGGTACGCCAGCCAGAGCAGCGCCGACACACTGTCCGGGTCCAGCCCGACCACCGCACGGAACTTGCTCCGCGCATCACCAATCTGGCCCGTCCACGCCGCTTCTTTGCCCTCTGCGAGCAAGGCGGCAACAGCGTCGCGCGTCGTGTCCACGGTGGGTGCGGGCCTCAGCGGGCCCCGCGCGCCATCGGATCAGGGTATGCGCAGGGGATGGAGTCGCGCTTGGCTGGCGCCCGGATCACGGCGTCTCTTCGCCGGCGAGAAAGCACACGATGCCGTCCGCGATGGCCTGGGCGATCAGGCCGGGCTGTTGGGTGAGAATTTCGCGGTCGGCCCACATGAAGCCGGTCTCGATGATCGCGGCGGGCGTGCGGGGATCGATCTCGTAGAAGGTGTGGTACTGGGTCATGTCTGGCGTTACGGTGCTCGCGTGGTAGTACATGCCGGTGCGGTCAGCGTAGCGCCGGGCCATGCACGTGACAAGGCGCATCTCCTCGTCTGGCACCGAGCTGTCTATGACGCTGGCGACCTTGAACCCGCTCATCGGGGGGTTCGCATCAGGGAAGGGCTGGCAGGAATCGGCGTGGATTGAGACGAGCACGTCGGCGTAGTAGCCGTGGAGGCGCGCATCGAACTCCTGGAGCAAGTCGACCTCGTAGCCGCGAGACAGCAGAATCTGCACCAGCTGGGTCGCGATATCTAGATTGACGTCGACCTCCAGAAGACCGTCTTCGCATTCGGCGCCGGTGTCGTGGCCCCAGTGCCCGGACACAATCCCCACGCGCGGCGTTTGAGCGGAAGGAGAGAGGGTCGGCGCCACGATCGACGGCAGCGCAGCGGATTCGGCGCTTGCCTGGGGAGACACCGTGATCTCGCCCGAGGAACCCGCTGCCGGGCCGGGCGACGATGTGGTCAGCGGCGCCCCCTCGACGGGAGCCGGCAGCACGCTCGCAACCGGCATCTCCAGGCCGCGCGCGCGGTAGACCATTGCGCCGACGGCAGCGACGCACGCTATGACGACGACCAGGCGTACGATGAGCGACCCTGACCCGTCCGTCGCGTCGGTCGGCCCCTTCACGTGCGAGACACGCTGGCGCGCCACGCTTCTCCTCCCGGCGGGTATGTTACCGCGAAAGCGAAGGAGCGGCAACGCCGCTTGCCTACGCCGTGCCTCCAAGGATAAGGAGGAACCCTGTTCTCAGTTGTCAAGAGCAGGCGCCTGCGATGACCGCGCGCGAGA
>JAUVSX010000446.1 GCA_030596915.1 Chloroflexota bacterium
AGTGTGTTGACCGTGGTCTCTTCAAGCACAGCTCTCCTCCGCACGAGCGCGTCCATGCGCGTCTGCACCCTTCCGACCACTTCGTGTCAACCTGCTCCGGTGCCCCAGATGCCCCCGCGTCTCGCAGCCCCAGTCCGTAGGGCGCCGGCCCCGAATGTCCAAGCCATAGCGCGGACGTAGGTGACCATCTCACGCCGCACGCCGCTCTTGGATGTGTAGGGCGTCGACCCGGTGAAGTTGAGCGCCAGGAAGGCAGTAACGGGGGGAATCACCAGCAATAGTCCAACTGTTCGCACGATCCTCAGCCATAGGGCCGCTTCGGGCGCGCTGAGGAGCGCGGTCAGGGCGAAGGGTAGCGCGACGAGGCCGCCGAGAATGAATCCTTTGGAGCTGAAGTCCCGTGTGGGAATCCAGGGAAGAAGGATAGGGAACAGGACGACTCCGCTCAACACGGCGGCGACAGCCGCTCCTGCAGCCAACGGGCCACCAAGGAAGAAGAGCACGGCAGCGGCCAGCACCATTGGCAACAACACGTGCACCATCTCTACGGGGATCAGCACCACGCGCTCGCGAAGGCCGAAGCGAACGCGCCGCATCTCGGCGGAGGCCTTCCCAGTCCGGAGGTAGTCGGGCAGGTCGGCTGCGCGTACCGGGCCATATTCGACTCTGAACCCTGCGCGCTTCTTGACCTCGTGAGCGGCTATCCCAGGAGCACCCAGTTGGGGAAGGGCGAGACTGCGGTGGCGAACGACGTCGTGCAGCCGGGTTGCTTCGATCCGGCGCACCAGCTCATCGGTGCCGAACGTGCCCTTCCCGGCTGCGCACCATACGTTGATGCCGCGGGTGTCGAGCACGAGGATGTACCCGGCCGTTCCGGCGAGCGCCGCGCGCAACGCGTCGAAGCTGAGTGTGTAGTTGGCCGTGACGAAGACCGGCGATTCAGGCCCGGCGCCGCCTAGGGAGTACAAGCCTGGCTCGAGGCGGTGGCCGTCGCGGTTGACACCGCAGCGGGCCAGGGAATGGTCCCACCGGTCCGCGACAGTGATGGCGCAGGTCGCAGGACGGATGTGTGGGTGCGCTAGGGTCATCGCCATCTCTCGCGCCTTCTGCTATCCTGCTGAACTCGGGTCCGACTCGTCGAGCAGCCGATTAGGCCACAGGATGTGGTAGGTGAAGCCGTTCATGCAGATGTGGTCAACGGGATGGTAGTTCTGGCCGATTGCCTCGAGCACGGGCGAAGGATAGAACTGGGCCCGGAAGATCACGACGCCAAACTCCTGCTCGTCGATGCGCGCGACGATCTCCGACGTGTCGAGGAGATCGTTCTTGAAGAGATTCAGAAGCTGGGTGGGATTTGTGACCACGGGTTCGCCGGCCAGTAGGCTGAACATGGCCTCCTCGCTGAACACCGGGCCGTCTGCGGTGCGGGCGTAGTCCAGGATCTCCTGTCCGGCTGCGTAGTCCTCTTTCGTGAGCCGGTGCCCCAGTTGTGTGTAACCCATCGCGTCGTGGTACTCGAACGTGGTGCAGTCGCCCTGCACGACCTGCCCGGCAACTCCGAGCGCGCGGGCGACTGGGCCGAAGACGGGACCCGACGTGGGTAGGTGCAGCATCTGCGCCGCCTGCACCACGTATAGAGCCGGTATGGCGACTGCCAGCAGCGGCGGAGCCCACGTGGCCCTGCTGCGCAATGCAGCCCCCGACCAGTGCGTCAGGCGATTCGACCAGACCCGCGCGGAAGAGCCGGACACTTCCGCACCCTTTTCCCCAGCGGGGGCGATTGGTTCTCGCGAAGCGGCGCTCTGAAGGCGGCCGAGCGCCAGGCCCGAGGTGACGCACGTGGCGGCGATGGCGGTGGCGAAGTAGCCAAATCCGGCGCCCCACTTCCCGCTGAGGAGTCCCAGCCCCAGGGCGAAGAAGAACCACAACGAGTAGGCCGACAATCGGTCCCAGAACAGCTCGTAGACCAGGTACGCCGCTCCCAGCACGACCAGAATCGAGTGCAGGCGGAACCATTGCCCAAGCAGAAAGAGCGTCTGGCGGTAGTCAAACTCGTTGACGTTTGCCTGGATCGTGTTGACCCACCACTGGCCGCCGGTGGCCACGTTGAGGAGCCAGAAGATCACGCCCGCAATAATAACCAGGCCAATCCCGGAGAGCAGTCCCTTCCTGACGTCCCTCAGGAACACGTACCCCAGGGCAGCGCCGGCAGTGAAGATGGCCATCTGCTTCGTGTACCCGGCCAGGAGAATCATCAGTAGCCCGAGAATCAGGTTGCGCGTGCCGTGCCGCGGATGGTCGAAGTTGGCGATGAAGGCGATGGCGAGTGTCTCGAACATGACCATCGTCATATGAAGTCGGCACAGAGGACCGCTTTGGTATACGTGGTTGGACGCCAGGAAAGCCAGGCCGGAGATCGTGGGAAGGAACCAACCGTGGGCCTTGCGTCGGACGATGACTGAGATCGTGGCGGCCGTGATCAGCGTGGCGACAAAGGAGACTATCCGGCCTGCGACAAGATTCGGGCCCACGAGCGGCAGCAGAGGAACGATGAATAGGTGAAAGAGCGGGGGGTAGTTGGATGCGTAGAACGGGTAGACGGCGTTGTCGCGGTAGGGCCACTCTCCCTGGCTGAACAGGATAGCGGCGTTAAGCTCGAACCCCTCCCCCTGGTCGTAGTCAAAGGGCCAGCGGAAGAGATCGGCCGCGTACACCACGTAGACGATCCGGTCTCCAACGTAGACCAGGATGGCTAGCACCGCGAGGCAAGTGCCGGCGAATCTCAGGATGCGTGCTAGCTGCGGGGACATAGGTGATGGTCGGCGATCTGCATGCGATGTGGCAGGCTGTCTAGCTCAGGCCGGACGGTCCCCCAGGCGCACCAAGATCAGGCCCACGGCGATGAATGCGGCACTCACACCGATCCCGATTTGTTGGAGGGGACCGAACCCTCCCCACTGCCCGGCGCCAACGAAGTCCACAGCGGTAATGCCGAGGATGACGAGCAGCCCACCTGCGCCGGTGGCAACACCCAGTTGGCGCTTTGTTACCATGGTTGTCTCGATTATAGCACGGGAAAATAGCCGTGCAACTCGCGCTCAGCCTGTGCGTACTGCTTGGTAGAGTGCGGCCAGGAAAGCCATAGGAGAGCGCCGGGTCGGGATGGAACCGAGCGAGAACAAGACACTGTGGGTTTGGCAGGTAGCACCGAGCGAGGTGGGGAGCCCAGCGACGGATGACTGGACGGTGGGCGCTCTGTGCCACGCGTCGATCTGCCTGACAGCCGTCCTCGGCCTCGCGGGCGGCGCCGGACTGGTCATCGGGCCGGCTGTGGCGCTGGGCCTGTACCTGGCGTATCGGGAACGCTCGCGATTCGTCGCGGTCCACGCGTTTCAGGCGATCGCCTACCAGGCCGCCGGCCTGACTGGACTGGTGGGCGGTGCGGTGCTGACA
>JAUVSX010000110.1 GCA_030596915.1 Chloroflexota bacterium
GTGCTAGCGCAGCGGGACGTCCGGCCAGCCAATTGGGAGAGTCCGGCGTACCGGTGGTCAGCGGGAGATGTGGTCGAGGAGAACCACGGCCTCCTCCTGATCGGGCCAAGCGACACACCGGTGCATCTTGCCGTCTCAGTCTACGATGCGGCGACTGGCGAGCTCCTCCTTGTCGGCGGCAAGACGTTCCTGGAACTCGGGGTCATCGGCGGACGGCCAGATGGATAGCCTTCGTAGTCATCCAGAGGATATAGCGGTGCACCGCGGCCGCTCGGGCCGGCGTCTTGGGATGTGCGTATGGTTGTTCTGAAACCTGAGGACGGCGCGTGACAGCGCCAAATCGAGAAGGCGGGACGGCGCCACAGATCGCTGCGGCGGGGAAGGGGCAGCAAGTCGCCGAGAGCGGGGAGTCACGGGCCTGCCTCGTCCCCTGGAGGGAGCCGCGCCGCCTGTGGCCATTGGCCGCGTTGCTGCTCCTGTACCTGATCCTGGCAGTGGCTTACGGCGTCATCGCCCCGTCGTTTGAGTCCCCCGACGAGATAGGACACTTCTTCACCGTCAAGTACATCGCTGACAGGGGGCAGCTCCCCATCCCAGAGAAGGACCTGGCGCGGGAGTACCTGTACGGACAGGAGGGCACCCAGCCGCCACTCTACTACCTCGTGGGGGCCGCTATCCTGCGCGGCAGCGGCGTGCCGAGCGAAGATGCGTGGGCCTACCTGCGAGTGAATCCGCATACCACCTGCGGGTCTCCGCACCTGACCGGCAACAAGGCCTTCCTGGCGCACGACCCGGTGCGCGAGCGTTTCCCGTGGCAGGGCTCTATATTGGGGCTCCATGTGCTGCGTTTCTATTCGACCGCACTGGGGCTCGTGACCCTCCTGGGCGTGTATGCCATCGCTCGGCTCTGCTGCCCGCGCCGCGAGGGCCTGCCGCTGCTCGCAGTGGCCCTGACTGCCCTGAATCCCCAGTTCCTGTTTGTGTCTGCCGGAGTCAATAACGACAATCTGCTCGTGGCCCTGTGCACGTGGGGCCTGTACGCGATATTGCGGTACATACGCTACGAACCCACCTATCTCAACTCAGCTCTGGCGGGCGTGCTCATTGGTCTGGCGGTACTGACGAAGATCGGCGGGTTGCTGCTGCTACCGCTCGCCGCGCTGGCAATCCTTCTGGGCACGTGGTACCGGGTCCACCGCGCGGTGGACAGCCAGTCAAGCCACCGGCGCGACCTCCGAGTGACGTTCGGCCGCTGGCCATTGATGCTTAGTCATCTCCTGCTGCTCGCGGGTGCTGCGCTCCTGATCGCGAGCTGGTGGTACCTTCGGAACGCGCTGCTCTACCATGATCCGATGCTGATCGAGCATCACCTCGATATCGTCAGCCGCCGCGACCCGACGCCGATTGCTCACATTCTGTACGAGATGCCGAGCATCTTCTACTCCTACTGGGGCCGGTTTACCTGTGATATCTCGCCGGGTCCCTGGTACTATGCCTTCTGGGGGCTGGTGATCATCGCCGGGCTGGGGGGCGTGGTCGCCTGGTGGCGCCGGCTATCGTTGCGCTGCCGCCTGAGCCTGGTGCTGCTGTTGGTTTGGTTCCTGCTCGTGTTCTTCGGCTGGTTCCGGTGGAACCTGATAGCCTCCGGCGTCCAGGGCAGGCTGCTCTTCCCGGCGACGGCGAGTGTCGGGGTATTGGTTGCGACAGGCTTGGCCATATGGACGAGGCGGAGACACTGGGTGCGTATCCTGCTCGTACTCAGTTGGCTGGGTCTTTCGCTCGGGATGCTGTACGGCCTGATTCGCCCCACGTTCGCGCCGCCCCCCCGGCATTCCGAGGCCGACGAGCTGGCCATTCCCAGCGCGGCAGACAGGGCCTTTGTTGACGGGGACCTACGCCTCGAGCTGCTTGGGTACGAGGTGCGTCCCACGGACCTCGAGCCAGGCGAGGCGCTCGAGGTCACGCTCTATCTCTCGGCGCCTCAAGAGCTGACCGACACGTACTCATTGGGGCTCTGGCTGGTCTAAGCTATCCCGGGCGACACGACCCGCCTTGCCGGACTGGACACCTGGCCGGGCGACGGCAACTATCCCACCAGCGCGTGGCAGCCCGGGGAGATCATTGTTGACACATATGTTATTCCGGTGCCCGACGAGGTGCACCGCGCGCAAGCCTGGGCGGTCCAGTTGAACGCCTACCGCATGGGGGACGACGTCTGGCTGCCCTTCGCTCAGGACGGCCAGGTTGTCGGAGACCGAGTGATCCTGGGACTCGTGCGCGTGGGCCCATCCGCACAGGTCGAGGTTCCCGCAGCGTCGCGACTCGAGCCATCTCCCATCTTCGGCACGGTCGTTGCGCTGCGAGGAGCGCAGGCCGGGTACGATGAGGAGACCGGGGAGGTTGCCGTCAAGCTCTGGTGGGAGGCCCTCGCCCCGATGGAGGCCGATTACACCGTCTTCGTGCACCTGGTAGACGAGGACGGGCAGTTAGCTGGCGATGGGGACGGGCCACCACTGCACGGCGGTTTCCCGACGACGATGTGGCAGCCGGGTGATGGTGTCGTTGACGAGCACATCGTTCGTGTACCTCTGGACGTGCCCACCGGTGACTACGTCATCGTCGTGGGTTGGTACGATCCTACCACGGGTGCGCGCCTGACGATCGAGGGGCGAGACTCATACCGGCTCGCCGAACCCAGCCACGCGCCTTGAGGCAGATGAGTTCTATGCGATCAGTACCGTGGGCACAGAATCAGTGACGACAGACCGGTCCAGGCGCGCTCGGACCGTAATGGCCCTGCTGGGCGTGCTCGCCTTGGCGCTCCTGCTGCGCCTGTGGGGTGTGACGTTCGGATTCCCCTTCATCTATCACTACGACGAACCCTCACAGGTCAACGTAGCGCTCCGCCTGGGCAGAGGCGAGTTTGGTGGTATCAGGACGACCACTGGCTTCGCCAACATTCTGTTCGCCGAGTACGCAGCCTGGCTTGGGCTGGGCCGGCTGGCGGGCGAGTTCTCCTCAGCCGCCGAAGCTGCGCTAGCCTGGCAGACGCACCCCACGTACGTCCACATACTCCTGGGGCGCCTGACCAGCGCGTTCCTTGGCACACTGACCGTGGCGGTAGTGTATCGGCTCGGAAGATGCATATCCGGGCGCGCTGCGGGGCTGCTAGCAGCGTCCTTCCTCGCTGTCGCCTTCCTGCACACTCGCAGTTCCCACTACGCCCGGCCCGACATCGCAGTCGCATTCCTGGTCTGCTCCACGGTGCTGCTAACCATTCTGGCCGTGCAGCGCAGAGAGCGTTGGTACCTGTGTGGTGCGGGGGCTGCGGCTGGCCTCGCCATTGCGGTCAAGTGGACGGCGGCGCCCGTGTTGCTTCCCCTCGTGCTGGCGACAGGGTACACTTGCGTGCGCGATAGGGCCCATAGCCCGCGGACCTCTGGCCTGGTTCTGACCTTGCTCGCGTCTGGAGGATCCTTTGCCGTCGGCTTCCTCCTCGGTGGGTTCGAGCTGCTGATGGACCCCAGCTACTACCTGAACTACCGGGTCCTCCAGTTGCGCCACGCAACGCAGGGTGGGTTCTGGATATGGCAGGTCGATACGGTCTCTGGCTGGGCCTTCTATCTGAAGACGCTCAACTACGGTCTTGGCGCCGTTCTCTTGATCTTGGCGCTGGTGGGTCTGCTGCGACGTCTCGTGCTGGTCGTGCGCACAAGGGACAACGGCACCATCCTGATGCTATCGTTCGTGCTGCCCTACTACGTTCTGATGGGCACGACCCGCCACTACTTTGCGCGCTACGTGCTGCCTCTGATCCCGTTTCTCGCAGTATTCGCCGCGGATTCTGTTCTCGCGATCGCCGCGTGGTTGGGCGCCCGAGGGGTGCGGGGCCGGAGGGTGATAATCGGCGCACTTGTCGCCGTGGCGATCGCTCAGCCCCTGGCCTGGAGCATCCGGCACGATGTCCTCCTGACCAGAACGGACACCCGCACCCTGGCGAAGGAATGGATCGAGGCCCACATCCCCGCCGGCGCGAAGTTTGCCCTCGACTGGCCTGTCTACAGCCCGCCTCTCTCGCGAGAGCTATACAGCGTGAAGGAGCTTGGGCAGCTTGGCCTTGCCCGCCACCCACTCGAATGGTACCGGCAAGAGGGCTTCGACTACATCGTCACCAGCAGCTTCGTCTACGACCTCCCTCTGCGGGATTCGGCGCAGGCCAGCACCCGACAGGCCTTCTACACGGCGCTCAACGATGAGCTAGAGTTGGTTGGGGAGTTCAGCCCCTACAGCCGTGACGCGGCGCTCGCGTTCGTCTTCGAGGAAATCTACGGCCCAGCCACCACACTCTGGCATCGCGAACGCCCTGGGCCAGTGCTGCGCCTCTACCGCGTCCAGTAGACTCCAGGACGCGACGGACCCGACCCTGCCGCCTGTCGAGTCCTCTTGCCCCCAGGCAGCAGACACGCCCCCCAGAAGCGCAAATCCTGGACAGTGACCCTCTCGCGTGGTAGAATCCTCCCGCTATGCGCGATAGACACATCTGGCAGCACCCTATGTCGTGGCTGCTTGTCACGTTCTTCGCGCTGGCCGTCGCCAACGGACTCATCATCCCGTCGTTCGAGTCCATGGATGAGCCTGAGCACTTCAACTACATGCGCTACCTGGCCGACGGACACGGCCTGCCCGACCAGCGTGACATCGCTACGGCCCGGGCGTACAACTATTACCAGGAGGGGGGACAGCCTCCGCTGTACTACGCACTCGGTGCGCTCGTGCTGCAGTTCGTCAGCGAAGACGTGAGCGATGTGGAGGCGCTGACGGCGCCCAACCCCCTCTCGACTTGCGGCGATCTCTCGCAGCCCTACAGCAAAGGGCTGTATATGCGCAACCCGCTGCGCGAGGCCTGGCCCTACCGCGGGGCGGCACTGGGAGTACACCTGCTGCGGTTGTTCAGCGCGGTCCTCGGAGTGGTGACCGTTTCCGGTGTCTACCTTGCCGCAAGATCGGCCTTCCCGACCGTTCGTAACGTGGGCCTCGTCGCCGCCGCGCTCGTCGCATTCAACCCGCGCTTCATCGTGCACTCCGCCGCGGTGACCAACGACACGCTGCTCGCGGCCCTGTCTGCGTGGGCAATCTACCTGGCAGTGGACACACTGCGCCGAGGCCCTTCCTGGCCTAGATCGCTCGCGCTGGGCACGGTCATTGGCCTCGCTGCGATGACCAAGGTGAGTGGCATCTTTCTCCTGCCCCTTGCAGGCCTCGCGCTTCTCGACTGGGCGTGGCGCGAAAAGGCGTGGGCGCGCACCTTCCGCCACCTGGTGTTGATTGGCCTGCTGAGTCTGATGATTGGCGGCTGGTGGTATGTGGGCAATATGGCCCGCTACGGGGGGGATCCAGGCCTGGTGCCCCTGGTCACCCAACAGACAGGGCTGAGGACAGAGTGGCCAGTGCGCCCCCCCATCCCCGAGATACGGAAGTTTCTGCACAGCTACTGGACCTCTGCTAACTACTGCGAGCTGCGGTTCGGGTATTTCCCCCTGTATGGGGCACTGAGCGCCGTCGGGATAGCTGGCTTGGTAGTCGGGTTTCTGAAAGCCAGCGCCACCGCTCGCCGGGGCGCGGCGTTGCTGCTGGTATGGATCGCTGTGGTCTTTGCAGCGTGGTTTCGGTTCAACTCGATGGTCTTCGCCCCCAATGGCCGTTACCTTTTCCAGGCCCACGCAGCCATCGCCCCGCTCCTGGCGGCGGGGCTTCTAGCGCTCATCGGCCATTGGCCCGCCGTGTGGCGCGGCTTGGTCGTCGGATTGGGGATAGCGGCACTGGCCACACCCGTCGCGATTCTTGCGCCTCTGTTCAACCCACCGCCCGCCTATGCTACCGATCGCGTCGTGGCCCCCAATCCACTGGAGGCCACATTCGGAGACCAGGTTCGGCTGCTCGGATACGATGTCAGCGCCGAGACGGCACGCGCTGGCGAGACGATTGACGTTACTCTGTACCTTGCGGCCGACAAACCGATCACCGAAAGCCTCGCGCTAGGTCTGCAGTTGAAGTCGGCCGGACCCCGCGATGACACGGTTCTGGTGAATTTCCGAAACTGGCCCGGCGGCGGCAATCTTCCCACCACAGCCTGGCAGCCGGGCGAGGCGTTCGCCGACCGCTACCGCCTCCACCTGCCGCCCGATGTGAGTGAGCTACAGATGTGGGAGCTAAGGCTGATGTTCTTCGAGTACCCTCGCCAGGAAGGCTCCGACGATCGCGTCCCCGTCCGAGTCGGCGATGTGGAGGGCGGCCCGTACGCCGTGCTGGGATACTTGCGGGTGGAGCCCCTGAAACTCGCGGCGGTCCCCGAGGCGGCCGAGCTGCATCCGCCACCTGGTTTTGGCGAAGGTCACGAGGTCACGCTCGAGGCTGCACACGTGGCCCCGTCTGACGACGGAACAGGCCTGCGGGTAACGCTTTGGTGGCGCTCGCACGCGCCCCTGGGCGGGGACTATACGGTGTTCGTGCACCTCCAGGACGCGGATGACACTCTGTGGGCCACCGGCGACGACTTACCGCGAGGCGGAGCGATGCCCACGAGCCGCTGGCGAAGCGGTGACCTGATTGTAGACAAGCACCACGTCTTGCTGCCGGAGGGCCTTCCCGCCGGTCAGTATCACGTCAGCGTCGGATTCTACGACGCTGGCGGGCGGCTTCCAGCCTGGGATGGAAACGGGCGCCCCCGGCCGGAAGGTTCCGTTGTCATTGGCGAATGGGACCACGGAGGAGAATAGACTTTGTACATCCTGGGATTTGACTGCTACGGCCACGATTCCGCGGCCGCTCTCCTGTGCGACGGCGAAATCGTGGCTATGGCAGAGGAGGAACGCTTCAGCCGCGAGAAGCACACGATGGTTTTCCCCGCCCACGCTGTCCGGTACTGCCTCGACGAGGCTGGCATCACCATCGATGACGTGGATCACATTGCCTACTATTGGGACACCAGGCTGCACGTGCTGGACCAGCTCTGGCACATCGTCCGCTACCTGCCGCGCTCGTTGAAGCTCGTGAGCAGCCGCTTGAGCCAGAACTTCCTGCCGATGGTGCAATTGCGCCGCACGTTGCGAGAGGAACTCGGTCTGAGCGCCCACGCAAAGGCGCAGCGGATTCACCAGATAGAACATCACGCCGCGCACGCGGCAAGCGCCTTCCTCCTCTCTCCCTTTGAGGAGGCTGCCATCCTCTCGATAGACGCCGTCGGAGAGTGGACAACGACCTGGTATGGGGTTGGCAAGGGCAACACGTTCACGAAGCTTGACGAGATCGGTTTTCCGCACTCCGTCGGAATGCTCTACGGCTCTGTGACAGAGTACCTCGGGTTCCGCTTCTCTTCGGGCGAGGGCAAGGTGATGGGGCTGGCCTCCTATGGCGATCCAGAAGTATGCCTACCCGACTTCAGGAACATTGTGCACCTCGAGCCGAACGGGCGCTTTTCGCTGGACTTGAGCTACTTCGACTACCACCTGTATGGGCGCGACCGTTGGTACTCGGACAAGTTCGTGCGGGTCTTTGGCCCTCCTCGCAGGCGGGGGGAGTCCATTGAGAAGCGACACGAGGACATCGCCGCTGGTCTACAGCGGATCACCGAAGAGGTAGGCCTCCATATGGCTGAGCACCTGCACGCCATCACAGGGAAGCCCTACCTCTGCATCGCCGGGGGCGTCGGACTCAACAGCGTGATGAACGGCAAGCTACTGGAACACGGCCCCTTCGACGACGTGTTCATCCAGCCGGCTGCCAGCGATGCTGGTACCGCCTTGGGCGCCGCGTTGGTCGTCCACTCCCAGGTGTTGGGGATGACCCGGCCTTCCCCCATGCCGCACGCCTTCTGGGGCCCCGGGTTCGGCGACGATGAGATCGCTACAGCCCTGGCACGCTACGGTAGCCGCCTCGCCTACCGCCTTGTTGACGACCCCGCCCGATTGGGCGCCGAGAGCGTCGCCGAGGGAAAGATACTGGGGTGGTTCCAGGGCCGGATGGAGTTCGGCCCCCGCGCCCTGGGCAATCGCTCCATCCTGGCGGATGCGCGCCGACCCGACACCAAGGACGTCCTCAATGCTCGGGTCAAGCACCGCGAGTCCTTCCGTCCCTTTGCCCCATCGGTGCTTGAGGAGCGCACCGGCGAGTACTTCACCATGGATCACGCCTCGCCGTATATGATCCTTGTCTATGACGTTCGCCCCGAGAAGCGGTCGATCGTGCCTGCAATCACGCATGTGGACGGTACCGGGCGCGTGCAGACGGTCAACCGAGAGACTAATCCGCTCTACTGGCAGCTCATCAAGGAGTTCGAGGAGATCACCGGCGTGGGTCTGATACTCAACACGTCGTTCAACGTGATGGGCGAGCCCATCGTGTGCCGCCCGGAAGAGGCCATCGAGTGCTTCCTGAGCAC
>JAUVSX010000137.1 GCA_030596915.1 Chloroflexota bacterium
GCCGACGTCTGGAAGAGGGTGCTGCTCTCCACCGGTTCCGTTCACGTGCTGCTGGACATCTTCGCGCCGCGCAACGCAAGCGAGTTCGACCGGATATTGGCCCAGGACAGCCTTCTGCTCGTCGCGATTCCGACGGCCGATCACCTGGCGAGCGCGCGGGCGGAGTTTGGGCTATTGGGCATAGAGACCGGCAAGGAGCAGCGAGTCCTTGATCAGTTCGCAGGCGCGTTTAGCCTCGTGGGGAAGCACACGGTCGAGTACGCGATTCGTCTCACCGGCGAGGAGGTCCGCGACCTGATCCAAATGACGCCGAGCTACTGGCACACGGCGCCCGAGCGCAGGGATCAGATCGCGCGGGGCCCTGGCGCCAGCACCCAGATCAGCGTCACCATCCTCGAGTTCGCCCGGGGGTAGGGCTGCCGGTGCTGGGTTCTTGGCGTCTTGGCGGCGCTGACCCTGTGTCGCTACGGGTCTCAGCCCTCGCACCACGGGCGAACCCAGGCGCACGGAGGGGTGTGCGACCGTCCGCGGTCGGCGCAGACCTGGTGCCGTCGAACGCGTGCCGGTGGCGGCGAGCTCACCCAACGATAGCGCCCGCGACGCGACGGCCAAGTGCGCCCCCGCCGCGCCGTGCACCAACGCCTCCCTGCAACGTCCGCGGAAACGCCGACGCGCTCTCCCCCTACGGCGCGAACGCCCTCAGGACCAGCGGCAGGTACACGAAGCGCGCGAACTCGTCCGCCCCAATGTCGTGAGTCGTCCCAATCGGGCGCGGATCGCCCTCGAAGTCGATCTTCAGCCAAGGAACCACGGGCCCTGCGTCGAGCAGCAAGGATCCGTCCGCGAGGTGATAGTCACCGCCGGCGGCGTCCACGAACTGGGGATCGACGTGGATGTCGGTCGTGCCGGTCAGCACGCCCTCGTAGTTCGTGTCGTTGTCCCAGAGGTCATTGGTCGTGAGCGTGGGCGACACGGTCGTGTTCAGGTTGCGGATGCCTGTGACGTGCCCGGCGATGATGTTGTTGGTCAGCGAGATGACGGGCGCGCCATAGTCATCGATATCCACGGCAATGCCCACGCCACCGTCGTTGCCCGCAAGCGTGTTGTTGGCAACCTCGATCGACTCGGCTGACAGAAAGACGCCACTGCCGCGCGAGGTGGCACGGTTGCCAGCGATCACATTGTTAGCAAGAACGCCGCCACTGCCACCGTAGACGGCGATACCCCCACCATACCAGGCGGCAGTGTTGCTGACGATCAGTGCCCCCTGAATGCCGTCGCCCGGGTCCAGGGAGCTCACGTAGATGCCGCCGCCGGCCCTGGCTTGGTTGTGGGCGATAATACTGCCCGCGCCGAATGTGACAGAACCCCCGGTGGCGAGGAAGATGCCGCCGCCACGCACATCGTGGCCCGGGGCATTCACGTTACTTATGATCCGCGTGTTGACGAGAGCAAACTCGCCCAGATAGTCCGCTGCAAGACCGGCGCCCAGGGCCACGTATCCCGGCGCCGCAGAGCCCACATTGTTCACGACGTCCGTGTCATCGAGCGTCACCGTGCTGCGCCACGCGTAGACCCCCGCGCCATACGTGTCCTCAGAGGTAGCACTGACGACGTTGCCACTCACAATGGTATTGCGTAGCGCGGGGGATGCATCGCTCACATGCACACCGCCTCCCTGGGCAGCCCTACCCCCAGTGATCGTCAGCCCCTCAATCGTGGGCGAGCCGCTCGTGATCCTGATGACCGAGCCAGCCTGATTGCCATCGATCACCGTCTGCGCCGGGTCGGTCGTCACCCGGCTGGTACAGCCGCTGCTCCAGCCGCCCTGGAGCGTGATGCTCTCAGTGATCGCGAGTGTCTCGGTGTAGTGACCAACCGGCACGCGCACGGTGTGCCCGTCGCCGGCGCTGTTGATCGCGTCCTGGATCGACGCGTAGCTGTCGACGCACAGGTCGGCAGCTTGAGTGGCTTCCGCAACCTGCCGCGAAGCGCAGAGGAACGCGAGGAATAGGCCAAGCGCGAGAGCACCGGCGGCAGCAAAGCGTCTGTATGTCATCGGTGTACCTCCGGGATGGATGACTCGACGAGGATAATCGAGTTCGATGGTGATGGCAGTATACGCCAGTCCGCCCGTGGGCACAAGGAGCGCCAGGCCGCCCCGCCGGGCGCCGCGCCGCCGTGCAACAGACGGCGCTGGTTGAGAACGTTTGCCTGGGATATGACGGCCAGCGACTCCCCCGACGCGCTATGACCGTGGACACCAAGACCTACACCTTGTTTTCGCCCCAATTAGCTACCATGTCAACCATAGTGATCTCGACAAGCCCGGGGGCGGTCCCTGCCCGAGCGCTTCGCCACGGCAATGCAGTGGAAACCTGACAGGTTTTCGAGAACCTGCCCGCCAGGGCAGGCGTGCACTGATGATCGAAGACGTGGAAACCTGTCAGGTTTTCGCCAAGACAATCTCCTCACACAAATGAACTTATCTAAGGAGATCTTAGAACAACACAAGCCACCTCTGGGAGAATAGGGTGGCGTTGGTTTTGAAGGCGGCGCGAGGACTACGCCACGGCGGTAGGGGCAGAACGCACGCTCCGGTGAGACTGGCCCAGCCACCACCAGCCGACCGTTTACCATCGCGCCTCGCATCGATTGGATCTCCTCGGCCAGGCTTGGCTGGGATAGCACGCCGCCCCCCCCAGACCGCGAAAGGCAGCGCTCCTGCCGCTTCCTAGGCGTACGTTGAATGCCCCTGTCGGCCCGCGATATGATGCTCCCGAGGACATGGTATCGTGGGCAAGAAGAACGATGCAGGATTCTACCCCTCAACGGTTCGCGCATCAGCCGCGAGCGGCGTTGCAGTGTGCCTTCACTTCCAGACAATACCGAGAGCAGAGCCTGTTTCGCTGTGAGCGCCGATAGTTCGTCAGCACCATGCGCAGGTTGGTCCGCCGAAGAGCTGATGATCGATGGCGAATCAGACCCGTCCGATCCATCGACGTACGGAACGCTTGTATTCGAGATAGTCGTCACCAAATAGCGCTTCGAGTTGGCGCTCCTCGTGAGGGATCACGCGAAAAGCAAATACGCACCAGAGAAGCACGAGCGCGACGAATACCGCAGGGCTTCCGTAGAAGACCGTCCATCCGAGCCATGCGAATAAGCCCGACACGTACATTGGGTTCCGAGAGACTCGATAGGGCCCAGCCTCCACAAGATGTGGCGGAGAAAAGCCGATGCGCACCGAAGCGCGGTAGCTCCTGAAATGGAATGCGAGGCACCAAGCGTACAACGCAAGACCGATAGCGACTGCGATGAGCCCGGTGAGATTCCACCACGCGGGGGCCAGTTGGGACCAACCGAGGCGAGGTCCAAGCTTGGCAATAGCCCATGGCAGAAGGATCTGGATCACCAGTACGATGACTGCCCAAACGAGGGGAATCGCCCATCTCGGAATCACCAACTCACGGCGACTCTTGCGTTTCGGAAGTTCAGGTTTCATCATCTTGACCTAGATCGAGGGCGCCCTGATCATAGACTGCCGGCGGCCCAACGAATAGGGATTCATGTGGCGCGAAGCCGCCACATATTCCCGTATTGAACTGAGCTGGGCCCTGCCATTCTAGTGTCATTTGGGATTTAGGACAAAAGACCTGCTGAGGGCGCACGAATACCATTCGGGCAGCGGCGACCCGGACTTCCTGATCGTCGGCGATCTGAACGCGCATGGGATGGAGGACCAATTGCGCTGATCGAGGGCGCCGGGTACACTGACCTGATGGCGAGCACCATCGGGGGAGGTGCATGCGCATACGTCACCTGCGGCCAGGCACCCGGCAGGCTGGTCACCGGAACCGTGGAAGGCGTGACTTTGCCGATGGCGTACGGCAGCACCCAGATCCACCAAGCAGGTAACGCCGCCAGGCACAACTGGCGATGTCCGTCCTTGGACAATTGCCTTGAGGTGTGTTGGGGAGTCGCGCGCAGCGGTAACGTTTGCTCGTGCCCGTGGGCCTCAATGTTCTGCCACGACGTGTGAAGCTCTTGGGCGCCGCCATTGCCGTGCGGAGTTCCCTTGTGCGGGAGTTCTGCGTCTGCACGCATTCACTTCACGAAGCGAGTATCCTATGGAAGCGACATACCACGCGCGCATCACGACAGGCGCGCTGGCGCAGACCTTCGATGACGCTGCTCTGGAGGAGATAATCGCCGCGAATCTCTCTCAGGACTTGTGGCTCAACCTGCTCAGGCCGGAGGTACACTTCGACAACGACAAGATTGCGGAGAGCCTGGCCCGCGTGGAAACGCTGCACGGCCGGATTGAGCAACTTGCCGGCTGCCCGTCAAGAGCCTCGGCGCAGCGGAATGCCTTTGGAAGGCTTAGTCATACGGTGCAGGACTTCTACGCACACTCTAACTACGTGGACCTCTGGATAGCAGCGCGCGGCGGCCACAACAGTGTTGCGCCAGACGAAATCGAGCCACTTGACGCGCACACGCTGGACCACCCTGATCTGCACACGGGACACTGGTCCCTCTTCGCGTACTTGGTCTACGATGCCCCTGTGCTGAAACGCTTGGCGAGGGAACGAGCGATCCCTCCCAATTCCCACAAGGCCATGAACCTCGACTCGCCAGACAGGGGACCAGGGTTTCCGTATGCATTCGTGGCTGCACGAAAGCGCACGCTGCTCGAGTACGAGCGGGCGGTGCAGGCGATCCTCGCTGCATCGGGTGAAGCCGGTCTGCACTGCTTCCATCACGCGGACTGACACAAGTGTATGGCGCGCTTGGCGAAGTCGACATGCCAGTCTGAACCAGGGGGAGCTAGACTTGCGCCCTGGCGCGCCAGGAAACGCGACGACGTTCGCTCACGGCGTAGACGTCCCCGGCCAGCTACGAGCCGGGGGCATTGTGCTATTGGGGGATTCCTAAGCCAGTAGCCCAGGTGACGAGTGTGACCACCTGGCATATCAAGGGCGCTGGACTACAATGAGGCGTCCAAGTCAGCGGGGCAGGCGGGGAGCCTGTACAACGATGACGCGTGCCGGTCGTGCGATCACGATGCGGTGATCGTGGGGTTGGAGTTGGAGGCGGGACTGTCGCACCGGGGGCATCTGCCGTTGGTGATCCGCCAGTAGCCCGCCACCTGCACCCGCTCTCCGCGTCGGTTGCTCAACCAGGGATTGCGCCTGGCTGCGGGATGGAGAGAATAGGGTGGTTGGCACCACTTGCTATCCGCGGTGGCGACAGGGGAGACGGAGCTTGCCGCCAGTCTGGAGCTGGGTGGCGCCGGAGACATAGAGGAAGCACAGGAGAGGTGCAGCATGCAGTTGTCCTCGCGTTCCATCACTTTGGTGGCTTGCCTAACTCTGGCACTCATTGCCTGTTCGCCTAAGGTTGTTGCGATTGGCGAGCAGCAAGTCATCGACATCGCCTGGCAGGCACTGGAACCTAACACCTCCTCGCACGATCAAGCTGCCTGGGAAGTCGTCGGCGTGAGTGCCGTCACAGGCCGGGAGGCCCAAGAGCTCTTTGAGGGCGAGCCCGTCCGGGGTAGGTGCGTACCAGGACCCACGCCACCCGACAGCGCGACGATCGCTCTCGACGGCTCGTATTGGTACGTGCAGATGAGGCCCCGCTCTGCCACGCCCCGGCCCGTGCCGACCGAGGAATACTCACCGACGGCACCGCCACGTGTTCCTGAACCGTTTGTATATCAGGCACACTTCCTGGTCGATGCCAGCACGGGCCAAATCGCTGCCCGCAAGCTATACTGCGTCATATACTGAGCGTGGGAAAATGACACCGCCCAACCTGTCGCTGCGCCGGACACGCCTCACGTGCCGGCACATCAACGCGGATGAGCCGAGGGTGCTGGACTACAATCAGGCGTACAAGTCAGCGGGGCAGATGGGCAGTCTGTACGACGATGACGCATGCCGGTCATCGGATCACGATGCGGTGATCGTGGGGCTGGAGCTAGAGACTGAGCCGCCGGCCTGGAGAGGTCTGCCGCTGTTGATGCGAACCTGGGAGGCTGCTGAAGAACCCTTGTTGAGAAAACGAATAGGACAGACGCCCCGCCTTTGCCCCGCAGGAGGGCCAGATCACTGAAATGATCTCGAGAGCTGGATGATTCCGGCGCTACTCCCCTCCTCTCATTGGATCGGGGAGGGCCTCTTTATCGCTCTCCTGGTCGGTTGCACCACAGCTAGGCCAGGTTGGCAGGGGACGCCGGGTGTAGCCACACGGGGTATGAGGTCGCGCTGCTGGAGGGAAAGAATGGCCCAGTGTCGCTCTCCAGGACGATCCTGGCTCATCTCTGTTCCCCCTCAGCGGACAATCGGGCCCTTGCTGGTATCGGTTTCTATGCTAAGAGCGCCTTGTCCTCCAGGTTCACCTTCACGTCGGCTCTGTAAACCACCTCGAAATTGACCGTATCCACCACGCCTGGCGTGTGGTGATGGGCGATGATCTGACAGACCTCCTCGATCATCCGCTCAGGCAGTCCTTCCTGGCGCATCAATTCCCTCGCTATCGGCGGACCTTCTAGCTCCTGATATTCAGCCGCGGAGCTTCCATGTTTCCGCTCCGCCTCGGGGATGCCGATGTCGTGTAGGATCGCGGCCGCTATCACCCCATCGCCATCGGCACTTTCCTCGTATCGAAGACTATCCTCGGCATACCGCGTAACGCGCAAGGCATGTTGGATTAGCCTTTCGTCCTGGCCGAAGTATTCCATCATTGACCTGGTCAGCCTGTCCTTGAGCACTTCCATCGCTTGACCTCCACAGCCCATCTGTCGATCGTAGACAGATGTCATCGATTCGAATCCTAGCTGGCCCGGAGGCCCCCTGTCGGCACCACTCCTCGCGCAGAATGTCGTGCTCCCCAAAGGAGCTGGACACATTCTGAGCGATTCTTGGTGAACGACGGTACCTGCAGATGCTCACGCCGGCCCTGCGAGTGGGCCATCTTAGCCGAAAACCGGTGGCCCCGTGACGGGCGAAAGTTGACAGAACGATGCAGGATTCTACCCCGCAACTTGTGCTTCAGGCGCGGCTTCCAGCGGTCGCCCGGAAACAATGGTTGGGCTGTCGCAACCTCATCTGCATGCCAGTGCCGCTGACAGGTCCAGGTATCGTCCTACCGCTTCAGGCGGGACATTGAAGGGGATATGATTCCCGATACACATCATGTAGCCACCGGACATTCTGCCCGTCTCCACCATCGACGTGACCATCGCCCGAATCTCTTCAGCAGTGTTTCGCATCAGAACGCGGTTGTCACCCTCTCCGGCAATGAAGCAGTTCTCGTAACGTTGTGCGATCGCCTTGTAGTCGGTGAACGGCTCGCTGATGATACCGCGGGCGCCGCAGGCCATGACATCATCGACAAATGCATCCACACATCCGTCCACCATGAAGATTACCTCCTTGCCGGCTTGCTTCAGGATGTCCCAAAACTCCTCGTAACGCGGGAATATGTGCTTGCGCATCCAATCCGGGCTACAGACCGGGCCGGTAGAAAGGACAATATCGTCGTGGCACACGACAAAGTTCACGGGTAGTCTCGCGA
>JAUVSX010000206.1 GCA_030596915.1 Chloroflexota bacterium
AGCCGAAGCGGGCACGTTGATCTATGCCTGCCGATCCGATGGCCCAGCCCAGGCACGTCTCTTCAGCATCAAGTACTCGGTGCCGCTGGCAGCGCTGCCGGCCACGCATACGCCGCAAGTCCTGGAAAAACTGCGCACCGCCTATCCCCAGTTCATCGACGGCACGAGCGTGCTGCACACCGGGCTCAACAACATTGGGCGCCATCTTCCACCCGGCCTTGACCTTGCTCAACGCTGGGCGCATCGAGTCTACGGGGGGCCAGTTTCAGTTCTACATCGACGGCGTGACGCCGTCGGTTGCTCGCGTGCTGGAGGTATTGGACCGGGAAAGAATCACCGTCGCCTCGGCGTTGGGCATCCGGGCGCAGACGGCGTTAGAATGGCTGAGGATGGCCTACAACGCGAGGGGAACGAACCTGTTCGAGGCGATTCACAACCAGCCAGGCTACGAGGGGATCATGGCACCGCGCACGCTCCAGCATCGCTACATCACCGAGGAAGTGCCAATGAGCCTCGTGCCTATCGCCGCGCTGGGGCAGCGGTACGGTGTGTCTGTGCGCGGGATAGACAGCGTCATCCGACAGGCCTGCATCGTACACAGGACTGACTACTGGCGCCGGGGACGCACGTTGGACAAACTGGGGATCGCGGAGCTGAGTGTGAGCGAGGTGATGCGGCTGGTGATGGAGGGCAGCAAGGGGTGGTAGGGATGCCACGGCCCCTGCCCAGATGGCAATGGTCCCGCCTTATCTTCCCGTCGGGTCAGAGGTGCTGGACGCCGATGGGGTGCGGGAGTGGCATACATCAGCAAGACACACAATGTGTACAGCAAAACTCATAAGCTTGGGAGGTAGTTATGGCGAGACTGTGCCTGATATACCGTGAGAAACGGAGGAAATACCCGACGCAGGTGCGCAATCGATGCCGCATCTGCGGGCGCCCACGGGGGTATATGCGTCGATTCCAGTTGTGCCGCATCTGCTTCCGCGAGCGGGCCCTGAAGGGGCTCATCCCCGGCGTGGTGAAATCCAGTTGGTAGCAAGTCGGACGCAAATCCCATCAAAGGAGGCGGCATAGTGACGGCAGTTGAATTACGAGACGGCGAGAGCTTCGAGAGCATGTTCGGGCGCTTTCGTAAGGGTGTGCTGAAGGCTCGCACTATGAAGGAAGTAAGGAAGCGGCGGTTCTTTGTTTCGAAGAGTGAACAGCGGCGCCACGCCAAGCGCAAGGCGATTGCTCGGGCTCGACGGGCGCGCCGAAAGCGCGAGTGGCGATATCGTTCATAGAAACGTGGCTTCTCACCCGTCGGAAAGCGAATGATGACGTCCAGGGCGCTGAAGGTGTGCAAGAACCGGGGGGGGGCGTCGCGGTCGGCACATTGGGGTCACAAGCGCACCTTGTCGTCGTGGCATCATAGTCGGGGCAGACGGTTAGGAGGCACAGAGTGACGATCGGGCTGCTGTGGTTCGACGGGAGCCAGGACAAACCGCTCGAGGCCAAGGTGGCGGAAGCGGTATCGGCCTACCGGTCGAAGCCGCGGTTCGAGGGCAAGCTGCCGGACACGTGCCACGTGCACATATCGACCATATCAGGGACCACGGTTGCTCAGGTGAGCGGGGTGCGGGTGGTTGGAATGCAGACAGATGCCCCCACTACTTCTACGTCGTCCACGCGGCCACTGGTGGCGGCACGAACCACTGAGGCAGGCATAGAGACGGGCGCGCGGCACTGGCCGGCGGAGCCCGCGAGGCCCCGATGGCTCGATGACGGCTGTCGGACAGCATTGTCGGGACAGGAGGGAGCAAGTGAAGCGAAGAACTCCGAAGCCGAGCAAAGGGAAGCTCGAGATGATGGGCACCGTCACGGAAGCTCTGAAGGGCACGCAGTTCATCGTAGAGCTGGACAATGGTCACGAGGTCTTGGCTACCCCTGCGGCAAGATGCGCAAGTACTACATACGCATGCTTCTGGGCGACCGGGTCAAGGTCGAGATATCTCCGTACGATCTCACGCGCGCACGTATTACGTATCGGTACAAGCGCGTGCGGCGTCCGTCGAGCGCCTAGGCTGCCGGCTGTCATCAGTGAGCGGGTCTGCCGTCACCGTTGGGGGTCGCGTAACCGGCCGAGCCACGGCCTGGGGCGCTCTGGCGAGGGCGGAGAAGGGAGAAGGGTCACGATGTTCAACCAAGGCGATACTGTCGTCCATCCTGCTCGCGGTGTGGGCATTGTGACGTGCGTGGAGGAAAGGCCGCTCCGCGGCACGCCCGAGCAGTACTACACGATCGAACTCATGGATGGGCTGGGGACGCGTGTGCTGATCCCCGTAAGCGCGGAGGACACGCTGCGACTGCGACCCGGGATCAAGGTCTCAGAGCTCAAGAGCGTCTGGCGCGTTCTCGCGGCTGAGCCTGAGCGGCTTCCCGCGCACTACAAGGAGAGGAATCGAGTTGTCGACGAGAGACTGGCCGACGGCGACACCCTTGAGGTAGCCGCTGTCGTAAGGGATCTGTCCGATCGCGAGCATCGCAAAGGGCAGCTGACGATCGTCACGAAGCGGCACCTGGCGAGGAGTCTCACGATGCTTGCCGGGGAGATCGCGGCATCCCAGGGCATAGACTTGGCCGACGCCGAAGTCCAGATTCGCGCCAAGCTGCGACCTCAACCGGGCGACGCGACCACGGGGTGATCCCTGATGCGGACGGCGCACCGCCCGTGGTGCGGAGCCCTGACGGAGTTGGACAGGAGACTCGTTACACGTACGCCCCGAGGAGGCGGGCGGCTAGCTGAGAGGAGAGCAATGAGCGAAAGAGAGGTAGGGCAAGTTAAGTGGTTCAGCCAGGCGAAGGGATACGGCTTTGTCCAGCGCGGTAATGGCAAGCCGGATGTGTTTGTGCACTTCAACGACTTCCGGTCTCGACAGGACGCATACTGGATCAGAGACGGGGACGCTCTGGAGTTTGCGGTGCAAGAGACGCAGAGGGGTCCCTGCGCAACAGACGTGCAAGTGGTTTAGATTGAGCATAAGCGTGCTCGCGCCCGGTTTTGCCAGGCCCCGAAAGCCGCGGGCCGGGTGTTCCTGCGGGCCCGCGGCGAGACAGGTCATCTTGTCGAACGATGCTGGTCCATTCGTCTTCACCCAGATAGGCCGGTGGTTCTCGGTGCAATGTGCGATGACAGCAGAGAGAGGAAGCAATGGGCGAGCGAGAGAAGGGCCACATCAAGTGGTTCAGCCATCAGAAGCGCTACGGCTTCATCAGTCGGACAAATGGGATGCCGGACGCTTTTGTGGATTTCAGTGCTTTCCGGCAGAATGTGGGCGCTCAATGGGCCAGCGACGGCGACAGCGTCGAGTTTGCGGTCGAGCCCACGCCAGAAGGACCACGGGCCCAGGACGTAGTCGTGGTCTAGGCGCCAACCGGCCCGGTCTCGGGCCTGGACGTCCAGCAATGGTACGAAACCGGCCTGACACTCAGGCGTTGGGCTGGCGCAACTCGACCGGGTCCGGAAATCGGCCCACTGATCGCTGGTTGTTCCGATCTGGGGCGCATGCACAGCGCATCACGAACGCCGGGTGCGGGGCGCAACACGAGCCTCGGCGAACAGGTTCACCAGTCACGTTGGTTGCTGACCTGAAACAGACACGCTCTCGTGGCAGGACGAATGGTGGACCCGTCTGGCAGCACCTAGCACATTATGCTCCCCCCTCGCATCCTCGGACGAGTAGATGGCGGAGAAGCCTATGAAGAAACGCGGAATGGTCAGCACCATGAGCACCCGGGATGTCGTATTGGGCTTGCTTGCTCAACGCCCGATGTCCGGCTACGACATCAGGCGTCTTCTCGGAGGCCTGAGCTGGCTGGTTGACAGTCCAAGTTTCGGCACGCTCTACCCAGGGCTACACGCCTTGCTCGCGGACGGCTTGGTCACGGTCGAGGTAATCTCCAGTGAAAGCAGGCCGCCGCGCAAGGGCTACAGCATTACAGAGGCGGGAAGCAAGGCCTTCCAGGAGTGGGCAAGCCAGCGCGTGCAACTGGGCAGTTCCTTGAAGCAGTTTGTGATAAGGCTGTCCCCTGCCGGCAATCTGTCGGAAACCGGCCTTCACGACTACCTGGAGCAGCGACGCGAACTGGTTGCCTCGCGCCGGCCCAACATCGAGCAGGCCCTCGGCGTGGCGAGTGAGGAGGTGGACCTGGGACAGTATCTGACACTCGACTACGGCTTGGCTCTGGCTGACGCAGAACTAGCTTGGCTGGATCGCACGTTGTCTCGGCTGGCCAAGCGGACGTTGGTCACCGCGATTCCGGAGAACACGGCTACGTGACTGGTGGGGAAGGCTCGTGACGTCTCTCGCGTGAATGGGGTATGGACCTGATGAGAATTGGCTTGCTGAGCAAGAAGAGAGGGAACTTCGCACTGCAGGAGAAGTACGTGGGCGCAGGCGACGTCGTTGATCAGACAGAAGCGGAGGTAGAACACCACAGGCAAGCACTAGTCGAAGCCGGCCACGTCGTCTCCGTGATCAGATGGGGTCCGGGGTTCATCAGGTCTATTGAGAGTTTACAGGCTGACCTCATCTTCAATGTTTCTAGTATGGTAGAAGCCGCCATCCTGGAGGAGCTGGAGATACCCTATGTTGGATCCGCCACGTTCACCATAGCTGTCGCCACAGACAAGTCGCTGGCAAAAAGGCTGTGGCAACAGGCGGGCTTACCAACTTCCCCCTTCTTTGTGGCGAGAAGCGTCGAGGATTGCCGAGCATTCAGCGGGAATCCACCGTTCGAGTACCCGTTGTTCATCAAGCCTGTCGCAGGCCGCGGCAGCGCCGGAATCGATGCGACTTCTGTCGTGGAAACCTATGAACAGCTCACCACCGGGGTCGCACGAAGGCTTGATAGCATCGGCCAACCTGTCCTGATCGAGAGGTTCCTCCAGGGCAGGGAGATAACCTGGGGCATCGTGGGCAACGGTGAGAATGCGAGAGTCCTTCCTCCCTTGGAGATAGTGTATCGTGAAGGTGACCTCACGTTGACGTTCGACAAGAAAGATCTGGATGATGATACTTTCCTCTGCCCTGCCCCGTTGACCGAAGACGAAGCCGAAATGATGGAGAACCTGGCCCTGCGGGCCTACAGGGCTCTGGGGTTCAGGGACTATGGCAGGATCGACACCATGCTGACCAAGGAAGGCCCAGTTCTCTTGGAGGGCAATACCTTCGCAGGTCTTATGTGCACACCCACAGAGAAACCACACAGCTACATTGGGTTCATGGCTCGCGCGGCGGGAACGAACGCGAAGGGGTTGCTCGACGAGATCGTTCAGGCGGCTGCGACTAGGCTGGGGCTGACACCATAGGAGCGAGATGCCGCTCTACGGTACGGAGCCCAGGGTCGCACGAGTGGTGACCTCGTGCGGCGGGTTGCGATTCGCTTCGCGGCTCCATCGGCGCTGCAGCCTGTGCGGCTGCAGCCGAGCGCAGCGCCCCTGGCGGGCGCTCGGCTATTGGGTAGTATGCGTATGCCGAGACGATGCCCTCACAGCGCGCTGCCGTGGTCGAGCACGTGCTCGACGACACCATTCAAGTCACGACCCCGCCCCTCGGCCCACGCTGCATCGAAGGCAGGCTCACCCAGCTTGGCACGCAGGACAGCCGCGATGCGTTCGTATTCGGCCTCAATGAAAGCCGCCATCCAGTTGCCAGCCATTCTTGCGGGGCACCGACGCCATCAGCCCACGCAGGTACTTGGTCGCTTGCGATCGCGGCTCTTTCCGACCAAAGACATCCGCAATACGGGCACAGAACTGCGTGAAATCCGCGCCCCATGCATCCAGTTCTTCCGCGGTCATCAGCCCTCCAGCGACTTGGAATTGTCACTATTATCCGCCAAGAGGGTTGTCCTGTAAAATGTGGTTGTAGTAGTAGGACAGATGTGGATACGTTCCACGAGTACGCACGCAGGTTCGACGCAGAGATCAAGGAGACAGGCGCTGAACCAGTGCTATTAATGGCATGGTCAAACGAGCGACGCGGATGGATTACAATGGAGGAGATTGCCCAGGCGCATCGTGACATTGCGACGGAACTTGGCGTAGACGTTGCACCG
>JAUVSX010000112.1 GCA_030596915.1 Chloroflexota bacterium
GCCGGCGTATGACCTGCCCTTCGACTGGTTCTTCCCGCTCATCACCCCGCGGGGGCTGCAAGTGTTCCTCCTCGGTACGGGCGTCATTGTTATGTTCGAGGTCGTCCTCCGGCTGATCATCCCGACCTATCGCAGGCAGATCTTTGGGAGCCTGATCGGCGCCGTTGTCTGCTTCGCGCTGGGTCTGGGGGAGTGGCAGGTCATCTGGCCGCTGATTATCATTGCGATCGGTCTGTCGATCTTGATCGGCGCCCTGACCGGGAGGCGGCGCAGGCTCTAGACTGGCTTTCAGGGCGAGGGAGGCCGAGCTGGAGCGAGCGCCTGTGCCGTGCTATAGTCGGTGTAGATCGCTGGATGGCGGCGATGGCCGATCGGGGGCGGAAATCCGCTGGCCCGACCGGTCCGTCGTCCCTTATTTCAGCGCCTCTTGCATCAGCAGATGGGTGCCCAGTTGCACCAATGCACCCAGCACGTCTTCCTCGCCTTCCATACGACTGCTCAGATGGCGATAGATTCGCTCGTGCGTTCCCTCACTTGGTGGTACTCTGCGCTTGTTCCCGGCGCGTGGTCCTTTCTACTCTTCTGGGCCGGTGGCTTGCGCGGTCGCCGCGCGGTACCATATGCTGTTCCTTTCAACATGAGTACGCTGTCATCACCGCTGTCCAGGACGGCCGCATAGTATCACACACACGGGAGTCGATGATGAGCACACCTGATCTCTATCTGTGTCCCTTTGCCTGGCGCTACGGCAGCGCGGACATGCGGGAAATCTGGGACGAGCGGACGGCGCGGCGCCTGTGGAGACGCATCTGGGCAGCGCTGGCCCGCGTGCAGCGTCGCTACGGCCTGGTGACACTTGAGCAGGTCGCCGACCTGGAGGTCCACGTCGACGATGTGGACCTGACACGCGCCCTGGCTATTGAGGCGGAAATCCACCACGATGTCATGTCGGAGATCCGCACCTACGCTGAACAGTGTCCAGTGGGCGGCGGCATCATCCACCTGGGGGCGACCTCAATGGATGTGCGCGACAACGCGACCGCGCTCCAGGTGCGGGATGCACTCGATCTGATTCTGGCGCGGGTGGACATGCTCTTGCGAGCCTTTGCCGACCAGGTCGAGCGCTGGGCCGAGACGCCGTGCATGGGCTTCACTCACCTCCAGCCCGCCGAGCCCACAACGATCGGCTATCGTCTGGCTGCGTATGCCCAAGATATCCTGGTAGATTTCTCGGAGCTGCGGCGCGTACGAGAGGCGTGGCGGGGCAAGGGTTTCAAGGGCGCGGTTGGTACCTCGGCGTCGTATGGGCTGCTCCTGGAAGGGCGTGCCACGGCGGCGGAGTTTGAGGCTGCGGTGATGGCCGAGCTGGACCTGGCGGCTTGGCCGGTCGCCAATCAGGTCTATCCCAGGCGGCAGGCCTGGGCTGTGCTGCCTGCACTCTCCGGGATGGGCAGCACGCTCTATCGCTTCGCGATGGACCTGCGCATCCTGCAGAACCCGGCCATCGGTGAGTGGGCCGAGCCCTTCGGAAAGAAGCAGGTGGGTTCATCGGCAATGCCATTCAAGCGTAACCCCATTCGCGCGGAGAAGATCAACAGTCTGGCGCGCTACCTGGCACAACTTCCTCGTGTGGCGTGGGATAACGCCGCTCTTTCCTTGCTAGAGCGCACGCTTGACGATTCGGCGAACCGCCGCGTGATTCTGCCCAACGCGTTCCTTGCGACGGATGAGATCCTGGCGGTTGTCACGCGCCTGGTAAGCGACCTGAGAATCAACGAGGCCGCTGTGGCGCGCACGCTGTCGACGTACGGGCCGTTCGCGGGAACCGAGCCGCTGCTGTTGCGGTTGGTCAGGGCTGGCGCGGACCGCCAGGTAATGCACGAGGTGTTGCGCGAGGTGGCGATGCGCGCGTGGGCCGACGTGGAGGCAGGTCGACCAAACTCGCTGATCGATTCGCTGGCCTCTGATGCGCGCCTGCTGACCTACTTGTCTGTGGACGCCATCCGCGGGGCGCTGGACTCCCGTGGCTACGTGGGTGATGCGCCAGAACGGGCACGGGCGCTGGTACGCCGGGTTCGAGAAACGGTTGGATGACTTGAGAGCGATCGCTCCGGCTAGCGGCCACTCTGATTGTCCACGAGCAGTCTGCGCAGCGCGTTGACCAGCAGGTTGTGTTCCGTCCTGTGGATGCGAGCCTCCAGGTCGTCCAGGCAGTCCTGAGGGTTGATCGGGACCTCTATCTGGGCCACCACCGGACCGGCATCGACGGCTTCGTTGGGAACGAGATGAACCATCACGCCGGTGTGGTCGATCTCGCCACGCTGATACGCTCTGTAGGCGCGCTCGATCGCGTGGGTGCCCGGGAACGTGCCGGCCAGCGCAGGGTGCAGATTGACCACACGGCTTGGGAAGTGCCCCAGGAAGGCGCTGCTCAGGACGTGCATCCACCCGGCTAGCACGACCCAACTCGCTTGGAAGCCGCATAGGATCGTCGCCAGGTCAGCATCGTAGTCGGAACGGGGGCGCCCCGCTCTGGTGTACGGCAACAGCGGGAAGTAGATCAGAGGAATCCCGTGCTTGATCGTTCGCTTGATCCCAAAGGCGTCCTTGCGATTCGAGACGACCACGGCGATCTCGACGCCCGGCAGATTGCCTGCTTCCACCGCACCAATGATCGCCTGTAGGTTGGAGCCATTACCCGAGATAAGAACCGCGATTGTGGTCATCCTTGCCTCCCCCGTAGGAGACGCGGCTGCTCAACCGGTGGGCTGCATCTCCACCCGCGGAGACACGCCGTCCCAGGCAAGGGCCTCCCCGGCGACGAACGCCTCAGGTAGCGCGGTGCGTGCTTTTTCCACGTCGCCTGGTGGGACGAAGAACACAAAGCCCACGCCCATGTTGAACACGCGGTACATCTCCATCTCGTCTACGCTTCCCCGAGCTTGGATGAGACGGAAGATGGGCGGGACCTGCCAGGACGCGAGGTCGACGCGCACGCTGATTTCCTGCGGCAGCACGCGGGGGATATTGCCGATGAAGCCGCCGCCCGTGATGTGTGCCATCGCCTTGACGTCGACGTCCGCGTCCCAGAGCGTTTCGACCTCGCGCAAGTAGGCGCGGTGTGGCGCAAGGAGCACTTCGCCAAGCGGCTGACCCAGCTCCGGAGGCACGGTGTCCCACGAGGTGCCGCGGAAAGCGTGCCGCGCCAGCGAGAAGCCGTTGGTGTGCAACCCGGAAGAAGGCAATCCCAGGCAGACGTCGCCGGGACGCAACCTGCCCCCGTCGACTATGGCGTCGCTGTCCACCCAGCCGATCATCGTACCGACAAGGTCGAAGGCCCCCGGATGGTACACCCCAGGCATTTCAGCGGTCTCGCCGCCGATGAGCACGCAGCCCACCTGGCGGCAGGCCTGCGCGCAGCCGCGAACTATGGCGCCGATTCGATCCGGATCCAGCCTGGCGGCAGCGATGTAGTCGAGGAAGATGAGCGGGCGGGCGCCTTGCACCAGGATGTCGTTGACGCAATGATTGACGATGTCGTGCCCCACGGTGTCGTAGACACCCATCTGTTGGGCGATGATCGTCTTGGTCCCCACGCCATCGGTAGAAGCCACGAGGACGAGCCCGCACCCGTGTGCCAAGTTCTCCAGCGAGAGCATGCCGCCGAACGCGCCGACACCGCCCAGAACGGCGTCGGTGTACGTGCGCTCCACGGCCTGCTTCATCAGCTCGACGGCACGGTCACCGGCGTCAATATCGACACCGGCAGCGGCGTAGGCACTTTCTCGCGTCCTGACGAACGAAGTGGGCGATGCGGGTGAGCCGGCGACAGCGCACCCCTCGCATTCCCTTTGCACGTCCGCGACCGGAATCTCGGACCAGCGTGGGACGGCAATGTCCTTGCGATACTGCATCCCCTCAAAACGAATGCACTCGGCGGCAGCGTAGGCCCGGACACGAGCTTTCTCGAGCGTGCGCCCGGTCGCGGTCACGGCCAGCACGCGCCCACCGGAAGTCACGGGCAGGTCGTTCGCACGCTTCGTCCCGGCGTGGAAAATGACGTCTGCCAGGCGGCCGGCCTCGTCCAGCCCGGTGATGGGCTTGCCCTTCTGATAGGTGTCCGGATACCCACCCGAGGCCAACACCAGGCCCACGCTGTAGCCGGGCTTCCACGTGATCGCAAGGTCCGCCAGTCGACCGTCAACACAGGCCAGCATGATCTCTGCGAGGTCGGTCTCCAGAAGCGGGAGGAGCAGTTGCGCCTCAGGGTCGCCGAAGCGGCAGTTGAACTCCAGCACGCGCGGGCCGTGCGTGGTTAGCATCAGCCCAGCGTAGAGGATGCCGATGTAGGGGGTGCCGCGACGGCTCATCCCATCAATGACGGGCTGGAGTACGCGGGTCACAACCTCCTGAACAGCCGCGGGCGGCAGGTGGGGCGAAGGTGCGTAGCCACCCATCCCGCCGGTGTTGAGACCCTCGTCGTGGTCGAGGGCGCGTTTGTAGTCGCGAGCCGGTGGCATCGGCACCACCGTCGTGCCGTCGCTGAACGCCAGCAACGACACCTCTTCACCTTCGAGCCGTGTTTCGATGAGCACCTGGTTGCCCGCTTCCCCAAACCTGCGTTCCACCATGATCTGGTGCAACGCGACCTCGGCCTCCGCCGTCGTGGTGCAGACAAGTACTCCCTTCCCCGCTGCCAGGCCGCTAGCCTTCACGACGATAGGCCCGTCGTGCTGGCGCAGATAGGCCAGCGCCGCGTCGTATGCGCTGAAGGTGGCTGCGGGTGCGGTGGGGATACCCTCCTCAACCATAAACTGCTTGGAGAAGGCCTTGGAGCCCTCTAGCCGCGCCGCCAGCGCGCAGGGTCCGAACGCGCGCAACCCCGCGGCCTCGAACGCATCAACCATTCCGGCGACCAGGGGCACTTCGGGCCCCACCACTGTGAGATCGATCCGGTCGCTTGCTGCAAAGGTGGTCAGCGAGCGAATGTCGGTCACGCCGATAGCGACGTTTTCCGAAAACGTCGCTGTTCCCCCGTTTCCCGGAGCGACGAATACCTTCTCCACCCGGGGCGACTGCGCTAGCTTCCAGGCCAGAGCGTGCTCACGACCGCCGGACCCGACGATGAGGACGCGCATTAAGTAGCCCTCCCGACTATTGGAACATACTTCTGTCGCTCTCGTGCCTAACGATGACCGGGTACTCTCCACTGAAGCACGCCTCGCAGTGTCCATTGCTGGCAGGCGCCACAATGTCGCGCAGTGCCTCTAGCGAGAGGTAGCCCAAGCTGTGGACGCCGATGTGGGCGGCGATCTGATCGACACTCATCCGACCAGCGATGAGTTCTTCCCGCTTCGCCATATCCACGCCCATGAAGCAGGGATAGCAGATGGGCGGCGAGGCGACGCGCATATGTATCTCTTTCGCTCCCGCTTGGCGCAGCAGTGCGACAATGGGGCCGCTGGTTGTGCCGCGCACGATGGAGTCGTCGACCAAGACGATCCGCTTGCCCGACAGGTCTGGCAGTGGGTTGTACTTGAGCGCCACCTTGCGGCGGCGTAGGCGCGCGCCGGGCTGGATGAACGTTCGCCCGATGTAACGGTTCTTGATCAGACCCTCGCCGTAGGGGATGCCCGCTTCGTTCGCGTAGCCGATGGTATGCGCTGTCGCGGAGTCAGGCACGCCGATGACGATGTCGGCGTCCACAGGGTGCTCCTGCGCCAGCCGCGCACCCATCGCCCGGCGCACCCGGTGGACTGAGCGCCCCTCGAGGAGCGAGTCAGGGCGGGCGAAGTAGACGTATTCGAAAACGCACAGCGCCGAGGGCCTCGCAGGCTCAGTCTGCCAGGAGGTGACGCCGCTGTCATCCAGGCGCACGATTTCGCCAGGGTTGATCTCGCGCACGAAGGTCGCGTCGATGGTGCCCAATGCGCATGACTCCGACGCGACCACCCAGCCGCTTTCGTTGAGCTTCCCCAGGCAGAGCGGGCGGAACCCCCAGGGGTCGCGCACAGCGTAGACGGCGTCGCGGGTGAGGATGGTGAGGGAGTACGCCCCCTCTGCCCCCAGGATAAACGCAGCGATGCGTTTGTCCCACGAATCGCCGGGGGCTCCAGCAAGCATCTGGGTAATCACCTCGCTGTCCGACGAGGACGTCAATCCTACGCCGCGCTGGAGAAGGTCGCGCCGCAGCGATGATGTGTTGGTGAGGTTGCCATTGTGAGCGATGCCGAGCGGGCCAAGCGCGGTCTCGATCAGGTAGGGCTGCGCGTTGGTGAGACTCAACCCCCCTGTCGTCGAGTAGCGAGTATGGCCGATCGCAAGGTCGCCCCGCAGCCAGCGCAGGTTGTCTTCGTTGAAGACTTGTGAGACCAAACCCATCCCCTTGTGGATGTGGGCCACGCGTCCATCGCCCGTGCAGATTCCGGCGCATTCCTGTCCCCGATGTTGCAGCGCATAGAGCACAAAGAACGAGACCCGCGCCACGTCGACCCCTGGTGCATAAATGCCGCAGACACCGCAGGCTTCACCCAGTTTTCGGGGAAGCATCATCATAGCCATTCTCCACGGAAAGCTCGCTGCTGCCAGACAACAAGTGTTGTCTGGCAGGCGGCAATAGATCAGATGCGCTATGCACGGTCGCGACCCGTCGCGTCTGTGTCGGCCTCAAACAGGCGTCGGCGCTGTGCGTCCTGTGCTGTCACCAATTTCTGTCGGAGTTCCGCATCCACCAGGCCGAGCACCTTGGCAGCAAGCAATGCGGCGTTCTCCGGTTGCAGCACCACGGCGGGCGCGACGCCCGAAGGCGTCCGTAGCGATGAGAGGATGTCTGCCCCGCCGAATTTCTCCGAATACGGCGGACAGGCGATGACGGGTGCGGTGACCTGCGCGTCGACCATCCCGCTCAGCGCGTTGCTGCGCCCTGCCACAGTGATGTAGACTTTGGGCTCCGGATCGGTCTCATAGTGCGCCAGCATGTCCAATAGATGGTGCGGAGTCTTGTGCGCCGACGCGACGCGGACCTGATGAGGGATGCCAAAGCCATCAAGCGCTTTGGTGATCCTTGCACTGAAGTCCTTGTCACTGGGTGAACCCATAATGACGACAGTTAGCATTCAACGCCTCCGCCGTTTCGAGCACGTGCTGGCATTCGTCACAGCCACCTCCGAACCACGCTGGCGATGCGTGCCCCGGCCGGATATGCGCCCGGCTCGAAGGTGCGCCCGGTCAGACCCTCGTACAGTGCAATGTAGCGTCGGGCGGTCTCAGCAACGATGCCCTCTGGCAGTGTGGGAGGCTCGCCGTCGCCACGGTAGCCCTGCTCGGCATACCACAGGCGGACGAATTCCTTGTCCCAGTGTTGGGGTTGCCCGCTAGCCACGCTTCCCGCCTGCCAGAACCGGCTGGAATCGGGGGTGTGGACCTCGTCAATGAGCATGACGGTGCCGTCGGGCGCGCGACCGAACTCGTACTTGGTGTCGACCAGATCGAACCCGGCGGCGGCAGCGACCTCCTGCCCACGCTTGAAGACAGCGAGCGCTGCCCCCTGGACGTTGTCCCAGGTCTTGGCATCGAGGAAGCCCCCCTCGACGACCTCGGCGCAGGTGAGACGTTCGTCGTGCTGGCCCGGTCCAGCCTTCGTCGTCGGTGTGATGATGGGTTCAGGCAGCTTGTCGTTCTTTACCAGCCCATCAGGGAAGGTGTGGCCGTAGATTGTGCGCGCGCCGGCGGCGTACAGCGTCCACAGCGCAGTCTTGGTCGAGCCGGTGATGTGACCACGCACGATGACCTCCACGAGCAGCGGTTCACACTCGCGCACGAGGCTCACGTTCGGGTCGGGCACGTCGAGCAGGTGGTTGGGCGTCACATCGGAGGTCTGCCGGAACCAGAAGGCGCTCAGTTGGTTGAGCACCTGCCCTTTGAAGGGAATCGCCGCCAGCACGCGGTCGAACGCCGACAGCCGGTCGGTCGTCACCAGCAGCCGCCGGCCATCACGCAGCAAGAACGATTCCCGGACCTTGCCGTGTTTGCGTGCGTACGGCCAGTCCACGTTCAGGCCCAGCAACGCTTGAGGCATAGCTTGCCTCAGATCAGCTTCGTTCAGCATAGTACCTCCTTGGGTATGGTGGAGGCCGATGGACACGGGAATTCGCCATACACCGGGTCACATCTAGTCCTTATTGCAGTTGTGCGGCAGACCGCACACCCTGTTCAAACAGCGCCAGCCCCAGATAGCCGCGCTCGCCACGACGGTAGCGAGGGTGTTGTCTGGGAAGGATGTGATCCTCGGGGTGGGGCATCAGGCCGAAGACATTTCCCTGCGCGTTGCAGATTCCGGCGATATCGGCGATAGAC
>JAUVSX010000003.1 GCA_030596915.1 Chloroflexota bacterium
CAGATGTGTTAGGCCTACATAGGAGGTGCCGAAATGGCAGGGTTTGAGGATTACGAACAGGCTCTGACTGGTATCACCTCGGGCTATGCCTTCGCCGATGGCGTGACCCCTAAGGTGCCCTACTCGTTCATGGGCACGATATACGACGACGAGCGCAATCTACTGCTCTCGGTGCTGGACCAGGAGGCCCTTACGATGGGCCCCCAGGTGGGCGCCTTCGAGAGCGAGTTCGCCGGGTGGTGCGGGGCCAAGCATGCCTTCGCGACGACGAGCTGCACAACGGCGATGCATGTGGCGACCCAGGCCTTGGGGATTGGCGAAGGCGACGAGGTGATTGTCACGCCCAACACGTTCATCGCGACCACGCTCGTGATACTGAAGGAGGGTGCGATCCCGATCTACGCGGACATCGACCCTCGCACGTTCAATATCGATCCCGAGAATATCGCCAAGAAGATCACGCCCAAGACGAAGGCGATCTTCGTCGTGCACTACGCCGGCCTGGTGTGCGATATGGATCCCATCATGGCGTTGGCCGGGGAGCACGGTATCGCCGTGATGGAGGACTGCGCGCACGCGCACGGCGCGGAGTACAAGGGGCGCAAAGCGGGCACCATTGGAGACATCGGGTGCTTCAGCTTCCACTCGCTGAAGAACATGGCGATGGGCGAGGGAGGCATGATCACGACCAACCGGGATGACCTGGTCGAGCCGATCGGCCTCTTGCGCAACATGAACATCACCGGCTGGGGCGACAAGGACGAGGATGACTACTGGCTTCCCTCCCACTTCGACGTAATCGACTGGAACGGCAAATGGGGCGTGAATTACCGTATGACCGAGTTCCAGGCAGCCGTGGGCCGAGCGCAGTTGCGCAAGATCGGCGAGCTAGTGCGGCTAAGGCGCGAGCATTCCCACTACCTGACCGACGGGCTGAAGGGCGTCGAGGGGTACGTTACGCCCTACGAGCCGCCCGACTACCACCATGCCTACCACCTCTACACGCTTTGCGTCGATCCGGATATCCTGAACCGGGACGAGGTGATGCGTGACATCTACTACCGGCAACAGTGCACGCAGGGAATCCTGCACTACCAGCCGAGCTACGACTTCACGGGCATCAAGAAGTACCTTGAGGAGCGCGGCTACGGCGGCCAGTTCTGCCCGAACGCGGACGCGTTCTTCTACCGGCGCGAATTCAACCTCCCGATGCATCCCCGCCTGACGCGGGAACAGTTGGACATCATGATCGAAGGATTGCGCGCCGCGGCCGACCGCGCGGCGTAGGTCTGACTGAGACCTGGTCCCGCCAACTCAAGTTCACACGGAGAGGGAGTAACAACCATGTCTGACATCCGCACCAGCGTCCTGAAGACAGGCGTCGCCTATCACAGCAACCGCATTCTCAAGCACGTCGAGGAGGACATGCGAGACTGCATCGCGCACAACCTCAATCTCGTCGTCCACATGCTCACGCACAACGACTGGGACCGGCACCGCAACATCATGAAGCAGGTCGTCGGGCTCACCGAGGACCTGGGCCTCGAGGTATGGATCGACAACTGGGGCATCGGCGGTCCGCCAGGCGCCAAGTCGCACTTCCTGGCCTACTACCCAGGCAGCCACCAGATATTCAACACGGGCGATATGGAGCCGGTCCGGGCCTGCCTGAACAGCCCAGACTTCCGCCAGTTCTCCAAGGGCTGGATCGACCTGGTCGAGGAGGTCGGGGGCAAGACCATCCTCTGGGATGAGCCCCATCTGGTTGGCCAGGACATTGAGGATGGCAAGCCGGCACGGTGGACCTGTCGGTGCGACACGTGCCAGGATCTATTCCGCGAGAAGGTTGGCCTGGCGATGCCGGTGGAGTTCACTGCGGAGGTCGCGGAGTTCCGGCTCTGGACGATCATCGACTACTTCCGCGACGTGACAGCCTACAGCACGGCCAAGGCAATTAGGAACGCCGTCGTCGTTATGCTAGGCGAGGGGATCGGTATCAACCTCTCGACGATCGAGGAGATCGCGAAGATCGAGACGATGGACAATGTCGGATCCGATCCCTACTGGTATGGCGGGGGATCGGCAGATCCCTATCCCTACGTCTACAAGGCGACGAAAGAGAACCTCGAGGTCTGCGAGAAGTACGGCAAGGACCACAACCTGTGGATCCAGGGGTTCGCGGTGCCGCACGGGCGTGAGGAGGAGATGATTCAGGCGACCGACGCGGCCTACGACGCGGGGGCAAGGACGATCCTCGTTTGGGGCTACCGCGGCTCGGAGTCGAATGACTACCGCGCTGAGAAGCCAGAACTGACTTGGCAGATCATCGGTGAGGCGATGCGGCGCATCCAGGACCGGCACTGGGACAACCAGCGCGAAGCCTGGCGGGCGCAGCTCTAGGCGTCAACCTTCCCGGTAGCGGCCGTCGACGCCCCCTCTCCCGTCGGAACGGGAGAGGGGGTCGGGGGGTGGGGGTCGAAGCGATCAAGGGCCGACGCCCCCGAGACGGGGGCTTGAAGCAAGATCGAGAGACGGGGCCCGCGAGCATCTCTGGGGGCGCTTCGACCTCCAGTAGAAACACACTGATCACGGCTTTGGAGGCACAGTAGATGAGACCGTTGAGCAAGGTGGCACCCGATTGGTGGGACTACATGACACTGGACCGCGAGATCCTCGACGACGCGGCCCGGCTGGCGGCCGAGGACCTGTTGCAGCTCTCGCGCCCCGGGTTCCGGGTCGTCTTCTACGATACGCTGGAGGACTTCTACCTCGCCGAGGCGCTGGAGTACATCACCACTTGGCGCCAGGCGAGCGAGGATCGGCCGGCCGGCGTCTGCGGCCCGATCGGGCCGACGGAGCAACTGCCGCTCGTCGCCCGGTTGGTCAACGAACTCGAGCTCGACCTGCGTTTCGCCCACTTCTGGGGCATGGACGAGTGGGTTGTGGAGGGGAAAGAAGCCGGGCTCGACCACCCGCTGAGCTTCGCGAAGGCCGACATGGAGCTATGTTTCAACCGCATCCGCCCCGACTTGCGGATGCCGCTGGACAACATCCACTTCCCCAAGGTCGACACGCGCGAGTACATCGCGAGTTGGGACCAGGCGCGCTGCGTCGTGATGCAGGGGGGGCAGGGAGAGGTGAAGCACTGGGCCTTCAACGACCCGCTGCGACGAGAAGGACCGTACAAGGACGCGCCGCCATCGCCGGAGGAATACCGCAAGCTGAGTACGCGCGTCGTCGACCTGCACCCGATCACGCTGATCCAGAATGCGCGCACTTCGGGCGGCGGGGTCATCCAGAACGTGCCGAGCCAGGCGATCAGCGTGGGACCGGTCGAGACGTGGAAAGCGGAGAAGGTCTCCATCTGGCAGGCGGGGACACACGACAATCCCTTCGGGATGCGGCTGACCACGATGATGATCTCGAAGAAGATCCCGGATAGCGCCGTGCCGATGTCGTTGCTCGCCGATCACCCGAACGTGCAGTTCAACTTCTACCGTCACGGCATCGGGACGTGTGAGGCCGAGATGCACTGAGCTCGACCTGACAGGTTTCTACAACCGAGTGTCGCCGTGCGGAGTTCGGCCGGTGCGGGGATCGCCGTAGCCGACGAGGAGCCATTGGACACCTGTCGGCTCAGGGTGATGGCGGTACCGCCTGGGGATCAATCCCCAGGCTAGGGAACGGCGCCCCATGAACGGGGCTCAGGAGAACGGTCCTGCATTGTGCGGCAGGCTGGGCTCTCGGAGTGAGGGACGAATGACCCAGAGGGCGTTTGCCATCGGAGCGCACCCCGACGACATCGAGTTCATGATGGCGGGAACCCTGATCCTGCTGGGTCAGGCGGGGTACGAGTTGCACACTATGACGGTGGCCAACGGCTCCTGCGGCACGGCCCATCACACATACGATCAGATCGTCACCATTCGTACGGAAGAGGCTCGGGCGGCGGCGGCGTTCGCCGGTGCAGTCTACCACGAGCCTCTGGTCAACGACATTGATATCCTTTACGAGAAGCCGCTGCTGGCGAGGGTAGCAGCAGTCATGCGGGGGGTCGCGCCGGAGCTTCTGCTCGTACGCGCGCCTGTCGACTATATGGAGGATCATCAGAACGCTGCGCGCCTGGCCGTGACGGCGGCCTTCTGCCGGGGCATGCCCAACTTCCCCACCGATCCGCCGCGCGCGCCCGTCGATCAAGAAGTGACGGTCTACCACGCCCAGCCGCACAGCAATCTCGATCCACTGCGGAATCCGGTCCGTCCGGATTTCTTCGTGGACATCTCGAGCGTGATCCGCACAAAAAGGGAGATGCTGGCCCACCACCGGAGCCAGAAGCTTTGGCTCGACGAGAGCCAGGGAATGGACTCCTACCTGGTGGCGATGGAGGACGCCAGCCGCCAGGTCGGCGTGCTCTCGGGCCGCTTCGAGTACGCCGAGGGGTGGCGCCGTCGCTTGCATTTCGGCTTCTGCGCGGAGGACGCCGATCCGCTGGTTGCGGCGCTGGCGGGGTACGTTGTTACCTTCCCGGAAGCTCCAAGCCGTCGCTGCGACGGCCGCTTCCGGGAAGGTGCTTAGGCCGTGCCTCGCGGACCTGCGCGCGATCGGCGATCACGTCGTCCGTTGCACGTTCAGCCCGCCCCCCATTGCTGTAAGCCACCGTCCCGGGGGCGCTCGTGCAGGTTCGTAGTAACGGCTTCAGCCGTCTCTGTCGGCGCCGACAAACCCCGCATCGGCCTAGCGGCCTCGCATCAGCTTCCGGGAAGCTCGGCAATCTCGACGTCGATCGCGTAGCGCACACTCTCACCGGGACCGAGGCGCGGAACCTCGCTGACCGGGATGCCAGCCGGGCCCTCAACACCTATCGTGTTGCAGGGCTCGACGCCCATCAAGTAGACGCCCTCGCGCATTTCCTTCCACTGTAGGAGATACGGTAGAGGCGCCTTGTCGTAGGTCCAGCGAACGGCAAGCCCTGCGCCGGGACTCTGCAGCTCCACGTGCACCTTGCCGTCGTCATCCGCGACCGGCACGTGCCAGAAGTTCTGCTCGCGGTAGCCAGCGGTGGGCGGCTGTGTCTCGCGCCAAGCTCCAATCCCCTCTTCGGATCTCCCGTTGTGAGGGATGGTCCTCTCCACCTCGACCTGCAACCGGGAGCCCACGTCTACAATCGGGAACCCGATATTGAAGTGGTACAGGATCATATGACGCTGCGGGGTGAACCCCTCGTTCGTCACCGTATCCTCGATCGTGATCGTGTTCGAGCCCAGCCTGGTTGAGATAGAGCGACGCAACACGAGGTTCTCGCCGTAGAGGCGGCCCTGCCAGACCTCTCCAGAGATCTCGAGGATGTACTCATCGCCAGACCAGGTGGTACGGTAGCCCACAGCCCGCGCGGGCAGGTTGCTGGCGCGCCCGTGCACGCCGGCAGGCTCGTCATCGTAGTCGAACTGGTCGCCGAAGTGGCGCAGGCCGCCCGTGACGAACAGGCCGCCCCCGAACGTGCGCAGCCAGCCCCCACCCTGGGCTTCGTAGAACGATGGATGTGCCTCGCGGACCGGCGAGATCCAGCCTATAGGTGTTCCCTTGTAGCGGCACGCGCAGATCTCGAGCGCCCTATCAGCCAGGACCTCGAACGTAAGCCCGCTGCCCGTCCACACGAGGAAAGCCCGAGTCCCCCGCGCGAGCCCGTCCGCTAGCTCAACGGCCTTGATGCCAGCGATCTGGTCCATGTGCCCGACGCGCCGAACGAGCTCCTGCCGGGTCCATTCGCGTCCGTATAGGTTGATCATATCAGCTCCTTGGGAAGTCGTCCTGCGCTCGCTAAGGTATATCGTACTGCATTAGTGTCCGCAGTCGCGCGTCAACCTGGCCGAGCGCGGCCTTGAAGACGTGCAGCGTACGGCCCATCTCACCGAGGAACTCACCTGCGGCCTCGTGCCCGGCGAGCCAGGCCCACGAGCCGTCGTCCGGGAGCGCCGTGGGCACGTGCATCGTCCCATCGTAGTCGACCGATCGCCAGGCACCCTCGTCCTGCAGCGGGTAGAAGAAGTCTGCCCAACCGCCGTAGGGCATCTGGGTGCGTATGAATGTGATATCCGAAACGTCGGCCGCCATCTGACGGTGCGCTGGCGACCCCGTCACCGCGTAGAGCTCGGCCGCCCCCCACCCAATCTTGCAGTACGACGGCCAGCGCAACCCGACCGGATTGAGGCGCTCCTCGAACTCGGCCAGCCGCAGCGCAGCCTCGAGATGGGTCGCCTCGCCTGTCAGGGCGTAGGTGTCGGCCAGGGCGGCCATCGCCGTGCCGATGTAGTAGAAGTGCTGTTTCGTCTTCACCGTGTCGACGAAGCAGTTGATCTCCTCCCCAGGCGCAGGTTCTGTTATCAGCGCCTCCCGCTCGGGATCGTAGCCAAAGTAGAAGCGGCCCGTCTCGGCCTGCATGTGGTGCAGGTTCAGGTCGACCATCATCGCCAGGAAATCGGAACTCCTCGTCGCAGGCTCGACCAGACCGGCCGCCAGCGCCCACTCGGTGAAGAATGACGTGAAGAGCGGGTTGAGAGACCCCATGTACTCGGCCTTGTCCTTGTTCCCGTACACGCCACCGCACGCGTGTTGGTAGGTCAGGATCTCCTCCCGGGTCTGATCGTTAGCGAAGGCGGGATGGCGCACCCGCTCGGCGACCTTGCCGAAGGTCACAAAGCGGTACAGCAACTGCATCTGATTGTTGAAGGGAGGCTCCTCAGGGAAGCCATAGCGGCCAACGCCCATCGTCGCGTTTGCGGCGATCCAATCGAGCAACCGCTCTACGGCGTCGAGGCGGCCGTCCTCGTACAGTCCCCAGGTGACCTTATGACAGTAGCTCAGATCGCGCTCGCGCATAATGGGGCCGGCGGGCGCGAACTCGCTGATGAGCCAGTCGGCGCCGCGCGTCATTGCTATGCTCGTGCGCTCAATCATGCCCTGCAGCGCGCGCTTTTCATCCAGTAGTTCTCGGACCGTGAGTGTGTCGATTGCGCTCATTGTGTCTCCCCCGATGTATCGAACGGCGCCAGATTGTATCCTCGCTGGCCATCGCTGACCAGCTTGCCCCCACTACTGCTCCTGCACCGCCTCGATCAGCGCGACCAGGTTCTCGACGGGCGCGTCGGCCATGATCGCGTGAGATGGGCCCAGGATGTAGCCCCCACCCTCGCCGAGGACCTCGATCAGGCGGCGAACCTCTGCCCGCACCTGCTCCGGCGTGCCGTGGGGCAGCAGGTCCTGGATGCCAATCCCACCGTGGAACGACAGCCGGTCACCGAACTGGCGCTTGACGGCGCTGACGTCACGAATCTCCGGCTGCAGAGGATTGTAGACGTCGAGACCGATCTCGATGAGGTCCTCGAAGATCTCATCGACCTGGCCATCCGAGTGCAGGTAGACGACCTTGCCTGCGTCCTTCACCCTGGCGAAAAGGCGCGCCAGGCGGGGCTTGAGATACTGTCGCCACCGCGCGGGCCCCATGATGAGGCCCTGGGACTGCGAGCCGAGGTCGTCGCCGAAAGCGAAAGCGTCGATCCCGTGCTTCACCGACTCGTCGATGACACCGAGGTAGTACTCCGTGATGCCATCAAGGAGGTCCTCGACAAAACCGGGGTTGAGCACCAGGTCCATCAGGAAGTTCTCCATCCCGCGCATCGCCCAGGCGACCTCGTAGAGGTGGCCCTCATGGCCGACGATGAAGGTCTCCTGATTCGCCTCGGCGAAGTCAGCGTAGTGGGCGTAGTCCTCGCGACGCGGCGGGTTGGGGAACGTGTAACCTGTCAGCGTAGGCTCGGGGAGCACGCAGTTCATAGGACGTCCCCACTCGCCCTCACCGTACATGCCTCGCGTGTCCCAGACGATGCCCCATCCATCGCGCCAGAGGCCCGGGCTGACCTCCTCTTCGAGCCCGTGGAACTGGCCTGCGCCCGTCGGGCCGACGTGCCGGAAGTGGTTCCCGATCCACTCGTCGAAGTACGCTGGCTGGTTCAGGCTGGCGTCGTCATAGTGGTCGGCCAGCAAACTGAGAACATGATCGGTAGCGCCGAGGTGCCACGGCACCTTGTCGGGTTGCCTATGCTCCAGCGCTGTCAGCACTCGCTCTCGCTGATTCATCTTGCCTCCAGTCCGTGACCGGTGTCTCAATCGCTCTTGCTCATCCCTTCAGACCTGCAGCCCGGGGATCAGGCGACGGGCGTTGCCGACGTACAGCTTCTCCAGGACGTCGTCCGGCAGGTCAATCCCATCGACCTTCCAGCGTCCCTGGACAGGATAGCCCGGGTATTCTAGCTGCTGCTCATCGGTCTCGAAGTAGGGCCAATGCAGGTCGTAGGTATGGGTGATCCGCTCCACGTTGGGCTCTGTTCTTGTCTCGTCTACAGCGCCAAGCACCAGGTCGGTCCCGAAGAGGATGCGGTCCTGGTGCTTGAGGAAGAAGGCGCGCGCCTCCTCAGCCGGATGGTGTCCGACCTCGCCGACACGGGCCGAGGTGTCCACGTAGAAGTTAGGGTACCGGTCGAGGCACCGGTCAACGTAGGTCAGGTCCTCCGGGTAGTTGCCCAGGTGCGCCCCGATGAATGTCGTTCCGGGGTGTCGCTCGATGGCGCGGTTCCGCTGTGCTAGCAGCGTATCGTGATCCGGAAATCCTGGCGCTCCAAAGTGCCAGTCCGGGTGCAATTGGAGCTCGTCCCAGCGCTCATTCGCCTCGTTCAGCGGCTTGAAGAAGGCGACGGGGTCCGCGACGTGGATAAGCACGGGCACGCCCAGCTCGCCGGCCTTGGCCCATAGTGGGTCCAGCCGCACGTCGTCGACCGTGATGAGATTGCCGTCAGCATCCTTGTGGCGCAGCCCCAGGTCCTTGAATATCTTGAGCCCGCGCGCGCCGCCATCGACCTTGCGCTCCAGCTCCTGCGCCATCCGCTCGCCGAATCCCGGCGCGATATCCCTGAAGTCTGGCGATGGGAAGTAGACGGCACGCTCGCCGAGCACGTCGCGGAACGCGCGCATCGCCTCGTCGAAGGGGATGCCGCGTCGCTCGAGCACGCCCAGGTTAGCCACCCCACAGAGGTTGTTTGCCTTCATGATCTCGGCCATCGCCTGCGCCCGGTCAGGGGTGAAGTGCACGTGTACGTCAAAGACTGGGTACGTGTGGATCGCTCTCATTGGGTGTCTCTCCTGCGCTGATAGTGGCCTCGGGCCCCAGGCTTGCGCCCGGTGTCTCTCTGGCACTATACCTCAATGACATCCCAGGCGCAATGCCGTATGGGCCGGGGAAGCGTCGCGCACGGATTCCTCACCACTGAGACACTGAGGACGCGGAGACAGGAGACAAGATGGGGTTTCTCCGTGGACTCTGTGCCTTCGTGGTGTTAGATGAACAGCCACGAGCGGGTGGCTTCGCGCGGCAGCGGAGAATTGCGTCGGCTTTGGTCGTAAATATGTGGTACAATACGGTCGCGACCCGTCCACGGGGAATTCGAGGGACAACATGTTTGCCACCGCCACGCACCTCATCACGCCGATTATGCTCTTGCAGCGCCAGTCGAATCAGAAGTCGTCCGATCTGGCTGAAACCCTTGGCGTATCGGTGCGCACTGTCCAGCGGACCATCGCTATGCTGGACGAGATGGGCTCAAGTGGCATGCCGGGGAGAGGCGGCGCCGCGGGATGACCAGGACCCGAGAGATACAGGCCAAGGTCCTGCTGTCTCACATCAGGCAGCCGGACACGTGGTTTGGGCTCAAGTACAATATGAACCTCTACCGCGGGTGCCAGCACGGGTGTATCTACTGCGACTCGCGCAGCGAGTGCTACCAGATCGAGGACTTCGACGGCGAGGTCCTGATCAAGGCCAACGCGATCGCCCTGCTGAGGAAGGAGCTGGCCAGCAAGCGGGTCAAGGGCCCGATCGGCCTGGGGTCGATGAACGACTCGTATATGCCGCTCGAGCGCGAGGTGAACCTGACGGGAAGGGCGCTGAGGGTGATTGCCGAGTTCGGCTTCCCCGTCCACGTAATGACGAAGAGCGACCTCGTCCTCAGGGACCTGGATACGTTGTGCGAGATCAACGCCCGGTTCGCCGCGATCAGCTTCACCATCACGACCGCCGACGATGAGCTAGGGAGGAAGCTGGAGCCGCGCGCTTCGCTCGTCTCCGATCGATTCCGGGCGATGAGGGTGTTGGCGGACCACGGCATCCGCACCGGGATCAGCATGATGCCCATTCTGCCCTTCATTGAGGATACGGAGGAGAACATCAGGCAGATCGTGGAAAAGGCACACGAGAACGGCGCTTCGTACATCATCCCCTGGTTCGGAATGTCGCTGCGCGACCGGCAACGCGCCTACTACTACCGCAAGCTTGACCTGCTGTTCCCGGGTTTGAGACAGCGGTACGAACAGGCCTACGGGCACCAGTACGGCTGCGCGGCGCCCAACGCCGATAGGCTGTCCAGCGTATTCAACAAGCTCTGCGGGCAATTCGGGATTGCGACGCGTATGGTCCAGTATGAGCCCGTCAAGAGCACCCAAATGAGCTTTTTCTAGAGGGCAGACTGAGAAAGATAGCGGACGTGCTATTATCCAAGCAGGCTGACCGTGGCCGACGGCGGGCGGAGTCCATCAACAGGTACTGGAAGAACCTCAGCTCTGGACAGAAGAAGAAGCCTTCAGCGTGGATCGCGCTGCGAGCGCTGCGGGTGGTCAAGAGGTTTGGGGGCTCAATGTGCACTGGGTGGGGCCAGCGCCAGGAGAAAAGCTCGGCGAGCGCTGATGTTTCCGCACCATAGGAGAGACGCACGATGAAGCTCAAAGCCGCAGAGAAGCTGTTGATCCGTAGTCCACTGAGGGCCTACATGTTGCGAAGGCTTGAAGCTCCGCGGGTTCTTTCCGGTCTTGATGTTGGTGAAAGAAGCGTATGCCTGGACATTGGGTGTGGAAGTGGTATGAGTACCCTCTTGATCAACGAACATCTCAATTGTGGGAAGGTACTCGGCATAGACATTGACCCAGAGATGGTCACTGCTGCCGAGGAGTACGTGTCGCATCCACCAAGGTGGGCTCGGAACATAAGAACCGACAATATCGAGTTCCTTTGTGCGGACGCAACCAGTTCTCCCTTCCCAGATAGTCACTTCGATGCCATCTTTCTCTTCGGCGCCCTTCACCACATCAAAGAGTGGAAAAACGTGATCTCAGAAGTCTACCGGGCGCTGAAAGAGGGGGGCGTATTCTCCTTTGTTGAAGAACCCTTGGTGCCTGATCATCTCTCGCGTTTCGGGCAATCCGCATACGAGCTTGTGCTTATTGGGGCTGTGCCAATCAGTGAGAAGGAATTGAAGGCCGCCTTGGAGAAAGGCGAGTTTTCCATTCAACACTCCGAAAGATTCTGGTCTGTGTGCTTTGTGAGGGCAACGAAGGAAGGCGGAAATAGGCATCCCTGACGTCACCTGCCAGATGACGTATGTGTGCGGATTTCGCTGCGACTGTTGCCCCGTATCGCTGGTATGGAAGTGAGAGAAGCAGCTCTCGAAGTCAGGTGATGACGCGGGCTAATCAGCGCATCCAGCCACCTGAATATCGTGCCAGGTTGTGGGAATGGGTCAAGCCTGCCCTTGGGTATATGGGCGAGGGCATTCGGCCAGGGCCGCCAGGCGGCTGATGCGCCAACCGATCTGTTGCTGAGGTGGCGATCAGGCCAGACGATGGAGGACTTGCGGTGCCCACCGATCTAATCCGATGGCTGCTCGAATCTGATGAGCCCTGGACCCGATACCGGACCCTGGTCGATCTGCTCGACCAACCCGAGGCCGACAATGAGGTGGAGGCTGCCCGGGCGGCGATGCTCGCTCATCCTCAGGTGCAAACGCGCGTCGCGGAGGCGGCTGGCTGGCCCGGCTACGCGCTCAAGCGACACAACGACGCGAGACACGCGATCTACAGGCTGAGCACGCTCGCCGACTTCGGGGTGCGGGCCGGTGACCCTGGAATGGCACCCGTCATCGAGGCAGTGATGGCCCACCAGTCACCGGAAGGCGCGTTTCAGATCCCCCTCAACGTCGCCAAGGCATTCGGTGGGACGGGCGAGGATATGTGGACGTGGGTGTTATGTGACGCACCGACCACGCTGTACGCAATGCTCGCGATGGGTTTGGGCGACGATGATCGGGTGCGTCGCGCGGTCGACCACCTGGCCGGCCTCGTCGACGACAATGGCTATCGTTGCGTCGCTGCGCCGGAACTGGGCAAGTTCAAGGGACCAGGCCGAAAAACCGATCCCTGCCCGATGGCCAACGTCTACGCGCTGAAGGCACTGGTGCAGGTACCGGAGCTCAGGCATGGCCGCGCAGCTCATTCTGCTGCCGAGATGCTGCTCTGGCATTGGGAGCACCGGAGCGGACGCAAGCTGTTCCTCTTCGGCATCGGCACACGCTTCCACAAGCTGAAGGTCCCCTTCGTCTGGTACGATATCTTGCACGTGACAGACGTGCTTAGCCAGCTTCCCATCGTGCGCACCGATCCCCGCTTCCTCGAGATGGTCGATGGGATCGTCGGCCAGGCAGACGAGCACGGGCGCTACACGGCGACATCGATGTATCGCGCCTGGAAAGGTTGGTCTTTCGCCGACAAGAAGACCCCCTCGCCGTGGCTCACGTTCCTTGTGCTGAGAATCCTGAAGCGGCTAGGACCTGCTTGAGCAGTGCATCGCGCGAAGGTCTGCGTCGCACGGCTACGGTGCGGTGCAAGTAGACCCGCAGCGGGCTGGAGGCTGCGGGAGGAGATAGGATCATGACAGAACAGCTCGCCCATATATCGCCGGACGACGCTATGCGAGACGACGTGAGCTTGGCTGGGTGCTGCGGGCTCAACTGCGGCCTCTGTCCCCGCTATCAGTCAAAGGCGCCCAGCCGCTGCCCTAGCTGCCACCTGGGCGAGCACCACTCATACTGCAGCGTCTACCGCTGCTGCGTCACGAAGCGAGGGCTCGTCACCTGTGCTGAGTGCGACGAGTACCCCTGCGACCGGTTGCTGAGAGTCATCGGCGTCGAGGTGGAGCTCGACAGCTTCATCAGCCACAAACCTGCCCTGCCCAATCTGGAGCGGATCAGGGAGGCAGGGCTGGACGTCTTTCTTGGCGAGCAGAGAGAGCGGCGGCTCCTCGCCGAGCGCCTGCTGGCCGGGTACAATGATGGCCGCTCGATGACCTTCTACTGCACCGCGTGCGCGTTGATGGCACCCGAGTTGGTCCGCCAGGCAACGGACAAGGCACTGGCTGGCGGCGCCGAGGAGCGGGCGGACGGCGGAGATCAGAAGGCGAGGGCGAAGGCTATGAGAAGCGCAATCCAGGACCTTGCGTCGGAGGCCGGCATCGACCTGCGACTCAGAAGGAAGAGGAAGCAGATCGCACTACAGCGGTCTAGGCGAAAGGAGAGCGAGATGGCACTTGAGCCGCTCGAGGGGTTCCAGCACTTCACGACGCACCACTGCGTCACCGGGTCGATGCGCCACGTCTACGTCTACAACGACCACGACATCAGCGAGGATTTGCTGCTCGGCCTGGGCGCGGGCGTGAGCTTCAGCTACTGGCACTTCAAGGGCCAACCACCATTCATAGGCGGGCGGGGAGGCTTCAAACCCCCTCTGGAGGAGCTGACCGGGCAGCGGACCGGGGTGAAAGTCGAGGTTCACAGGACGACGAGCGCCCGCAAGGCCCGAAAGGTGCTCCTAAATACACTCGACGCAGGGCAGCCGGTGATGCTCCAGTGCGACATGGGCTTCCTGCCCTACTTCGACTTCGGTGGGCAGGAATACCATTTTGGCGGGCACGTGATCACCGTGTGCGGATACGATCCGGATGGTGACGAGGTCCTGGTTGCCGACCGCGATGAGAAACTCCACACGGTATCGATGGACGATTTGGCGAAGGCACGAGGCTCCACCTTCAAGCCCTTCCCGCCGAAGAATGCGTGGTACTCATTCGACTTCAGCCAGAAGCGCCAACCAACGGCCGAGGAGGTGCGCCAGGCGATCGTGGAGCAGACGGGCCCGATGCTTGAGCCACCCATCCGCAACATCGGTGTCAAGGGCATCCGCAAGACGGCTCAGATGGTACCCAAGTGGCCGGAGTCGTTGGCGGCCGATGAGCTGCGCTTGGCGCTCTTCAACGCCTACATCTTCATCAGCGCGGTTGGCGGCACGGGCGGCGGGTGTTTCCGGACCATGTTCAGTCGCTTCCTGCGCGAGGCTGCTGATATCACCGGGGACGCGCGACTGGTGGAGAGCGCCGGGGAATTCAAGGACATCGGTGATGAGTGGGAGAAGCTAGCAGAGTGGTTCCGCAAGGTCTCCGAGGTCGATGATCCGCCCTCGCGACTCGGCGAGTGTGTGGCGCCCCTCAACACCCTCGCCGACCTCGAGCAGACGGCGTGGGGCCGGTTGCGGGAGATCGTCGCCTAGGCTGGCAACCAACCAGTGAAGCTCGCGATCCTCACCTTCAGCGGCACCGGCAACACCGACTACGTGGCCCGCTACCTGGCGCGCAAGATCGAGCGCGTGCCGCTCGACGTCGAGTTGCGATCTATCGAGCAGCAGGCGCCCGACAAGCTTGCGGACTTCGACGTCTTGACCCTGGGGTTCCCGGTCTACGCGTGCGACTCGCCTCGTCTTCTGCAAGACTATCTCGACCTGCTGCCGCCGGGCGAGGGACGCGGCGCGTACGTCTTCTGCACCAAAGGGGCGGTCGCCGGCAACGCGGTGCGGCGCAACCTTGGCAGACTCGCTGGGCGCGGCTATGTACCGTTGGGTGGCGCGAGCGTGGGAATGCCGGGGACCGATGGCCTGGCCTTCGTGGGCAAGGGCTCGTGGATGGCGCGCGCCGCGCTCGAGAAGGACTACGATCGTCTACAGGCCGTCGACCGTCTGGCAGCGCGGATGGCAGCGGAGCTATCGGCGATGATCGGCGGCGAGCCGGTGGGTACGTTCCAACAGCCCCTGCCGGTGAGCGTGACGGGCACGCTGTTCGACTGGCTATGGGCAACCCTGTACGAACTGCTCGGTAACTACGCCAGAAGCAGGTTTCGGGCTGACGGACGGTGTACTGCATGTGGCCTCTGTGCGCGGATCTGCCCGGTGAGCAGCATCACTATGCTTGATGGCCACCCCCACTTTGGTGAGAGCTGCGCGCTGTGCATGCGCTGCATTCACACTTGCCCCGAGGAAGCGATTCAGATCGGCAAGGCGACTGTCGGAAAGTTCCGCTGGCGCGGACCGAAGGGCGAGTTCCGGCCGTTGGCGCTACGGCCGTCAGAACACGGGAGCGAAGAGCAATCGTAATGGCCCTAAGACTGCCGTGAATCGTTGGTTCGTTGAGACGATCCGGCGTGTCGAATCCGCCGGTTTCCCGCTCGACCAGCGTTGCGACAACTTCTGGGTCTACACCCTCAACTTCCGCAAGTGCCGGCCGGTCCCCATGGTGCGAGCGTCAGCGTAGGGCGGGAATCCAGACGCGCATCGCGCCCGGGCCCCGATTAGCCCACGCGTAGTAGGGCACTGCCCTGAGCGTCACCTCTCGCTTGGGTGGCGCAGACCCATCACCCTGGCTCACCGGGCGATAGAGTTGCGTCTTCCAGTCCCCAATGTCGACAACGGTTCCCTGCACGTCGACCGCCATCACCCCGCCGAGCAGATCCTCGTGCCATTGCGCCTGCATTCGGGCGTCGGAGGAGATGCGCACGTCAAGCAGGTCGATGCCGGGCTCTTGATCAGCGTGCTCCACGCAGTACACGATGGGACCACGCTGGATCGCCAGGCTGCCGCGGATCGCGTCGATCCGTGGGTTGGCCTCGATGAGAACCGGCTCCATCGGCAGGCTGAGGTCTACGATATCACCTACCTGCCAGGGTCGCTCGATGACGGCGTACTTGCCGCCGGTCACGACTGCTTCAGGTTCGCCGTTGACGCGCACGCCGCCAGCACAGCACCATTTGGGAACGCGCAGCGAGAGCTGCCAGGGATGGCCCGTCGTCTGCTCGATCGTCAGCCTCACGTCACCGCTCCAGGGGTAGCGCGTCTCCAGGCGAAGCACCGCGCTGGGCCCCCCATCCTGCTCGACGGAGACCACCGAGGGCATGTACTGGTGGATCTGAACCCCGGCCTCGCTCGCAGTCGCGACGTAGTGCCCCACGAGCGCGATCTGGCGCATGATGTTGGGCGGGCAGCAGGCGCAGCCGTACCACTCCGGACGCTCGATCCCGCCCCGACTCTGCAATGGGTTGACGTAGAAATAGCGCTCACCATCGAGGGAGATGCCGCTGAGGAAACCGTTGTAGAGCGAGCGCTCGAGCAAGTCCGCGTAGCGGGCATCTCCTGTCGCAAGCAGCATGCGCCAGTTCCACATCATCGCGGCGATCGACGCGCACGTCTCACAGTAACAGCGGTCGCTGGGAAGCTCGTAGGCGTCGCCGAACGCCTCCCCGGTGAATCGGGCGCCGAAACCGGCCGTCAGGTGCATCTTGCGGGTGGTCAGGTCGCGCCACTGTCGAGCCATCGCGTCCATCAGCGCCTGCTCCCCGGTCTCGAGGTACAGGTCGCTCACGCCTGCCGTCAGGTACAGTTGGCGCACGGCGTGGCCTTCGACAGTGGTAGCCTCACGCACCGGCACGCGGTCCTGGTGGTACTCGGGGCCGAAATGCCTCGCGCCCGTGCCTAGCTTCTGTCGACCCCGCCGATCAACGAAGAGGCGGGCCAGGTCGAGGTAGCGTCTCTCAGAAGTCTCGCGGTATAGCTCGACGAGTGCCAGCTCGATCTCGGGGTGCCCGGACGTGCCCTCCCGCCTACCCGGGCCGAACTCCGAGTCGATGTAGTCAGCGAAGCGGCGGGCTATCCCAAGCAGACGGGCGCCGCCGGTGGCCCGATGGAACGCGATCGCGGCCTCGATCAGATGACCCGCGCAGTACAGCTCGTGGCCGTGGTCCAGGTCCGCCCAGCGGTCATCGGGCCGAACGACCTGCCAGTAGGAGTTGAGATACCCGTCCTCTCCGGCACTCGGCGCTGCCTGCGCTGCCGCGAGCAGGTCGATCACGCCCTCGGCGAGGCCGGCCAAGTGAGGGTCTGGCGCGATGGCGAGGTCATAGGCCACCGCCTCCAGCCACTTGTATAGGTCGGAATCCATGAACACGGGGCCACGATACGCTCCCTCCTGCAACCCGGCTGCCAGCCGCAGGTTGTCGATGTTCCCGAACTCCTCCAGCTTCTGGTAGCCGCGCTGTAGGCTGACATCTCGGTTCGTCGCCTGCTTGTCGGCCCAGAAGCCCTCGCTCAGAGAAACGCCGCCCAGGGCCAGCGAGCGCCACCGCGCGTGGGGTGTGTCCTTAGTGGAGACGTGCATCTTCGACCTCCTCTGGCACCGAAAGAGGGACGGACCACTGCTCAGACCACAGCAGTCCCAGGTTCGTGAGGCGCACCGCGAGCTGCCAACAGGGAACTAGAACAGATCCTCTATCGCCCTGTACGCGTCCTCCCGGCGGCGGGCGACCTTGCCGACAAGTACTTCACCACGCTGGTCGTCGATCATATAGATCACCCGGTAATCCCCGATGCGGATGCGGTAGATGTCGTCAAGCAATTTGCGATATCCCGGCGGACGAGGATTGCTCTCAAGGCCAATTATGGCCCTCACGATGCGCGGGTGATCTACGTAGGGTACGCGGTCGAGTTGTCGCTCCGCCCTTCGTCGCAGTAGAACCTCAAACTTCGGCACCGGGCTGTTCCCGTTCGGCCAGGTAGTCTCTCAGCGGGCGAGCAGGCTCACCAGCGGACTCCAGCATGTCTCGGATGTCCTCCAGGTCCTCCAGAAGCTCGATCAGTGTCGTGTAGTCTTGATAGCCCATCAAGACCGCTGCTGGCTCACCTCGCTGCTGTATCACGAAGCGCCACCCTCCGTATCTCGCGCGGGCCAACAGATCGCCCAGGTGTGCCCGAGCCATCGTCGCATCCGTCGTCTCCGCTCTCGTCACCATTACGGCCTCCTGTAGCCATACTCGTCTTACTATGTATTATAGTTCAAGTAGGGAGACATGTCTAGTTCGTGTGGGCGCGGGCGTGCATCTCAGTCTTGGGGCCAATGCCAAGTGCGACCCGGCGATCCTTCGCCGCGTAGTGACCCAGCGACGCCCAGTCCCTGAAAAGCACCTGATCGCCCCCAACAACTGGAACACACCCCGGGCGCGGAAGGGACATAGTGCGGTGAGCGACAAACCAGGGCTACCGCCATATCACGGCATAGCGGTAATCGAAATCCATCCAGGCCATTTCGAACTGTGCTCGAGAGACATGGTTCGGAGCTTGCTCAAAGGCTGGATCGTTGATCGCTATGCTCAGATCATCGTAGCCCACGACAACGACAGCGTGGTCGGTGCCGTATGTCCAGTACGGGAGTTGCTCTGTGCGGACAAGCGCAATGCAGGGGTGCCCATCGGCCAGGTGTTGGAGCAACTGCTGTACGGAACCTAGAGCGTAACGGACCTTAGCGCCAAGGCCAGTTAGGTTCCTCAAGTGGGATCCAGGTGTGCCCCAGGGCGTCACCTGCAGAAGGCGGAGAAGCCGATCATAGGATATGGAGACGCCCACATACTCCAGAACCATCGCGGAGCAAGCAGCCAGACAGTCACTGTCACCGAGCTGCAGATGATGGGGAACGGGTAGCAAGATACTCGGCACGACGTTCGATCTCCGCTGTGAGTGCCTCCGTGACCAGAAGCTGCCCTGTTCCAACGTCCACGTCAATCGTGCCGACCTCGCCCCGATCACCTGAAGGGGGCATCGAGAGGATGACAGGTACGCGCCAGCAGATGCGCTCGCCAATGTACAGTGTTGGCTCACCGGCGTGAATGTTCGTGCTGATCTCGTCAGCTACGTAGCCCGCCACCTTCTGCCGAGCGCTGTACGCCGTGACGTTCACCGTGGCCGAGACACGAATGTCAATCGCCAAGTCGCTCGATTCGGGCGTCACACTGTCAAGTTCGACCTTCACTGGATCGCTCCTCCTGGGAGAACGGTGCATGCTGATTGTACAGCCAGAAGGACGATGAGGCAAACGGGGGTCGAGCCCACTTCTGCTAACGCAGTGCCTCCACGATCGCACTCACGTTGTACCGCATGAACGATAAGTAGTTGCCCGCAGGGCCGTCCGGACTGCCGAGCGAACCGGTGTACAGGAAGACCAGCTTCGTTCCCGTGTCCTCAGCCACGCGCTCAGCCAGGTCGGGATTGACCGTGAGGCCGACGAAGACGGCCTTCACATCGTGCTCCTCTATCGCTTCCTCCAACGCCGCCAGCTCCCGTGCCGACGGCGCCGCCAGTGTGCTGTAGCCAGGGAAGATGGCGCCAATCTGGTCGAATCCGTACTGGTGAGCGAAATAGCTGAATCCGGTATGGTCGGTCACCAGCTCGCGGTCCGCCTCCGGGATCTGGGCGGTCTGTTCGCGGATCCAGGTATCGAGCTCCCCCAGCTCCGCCGCGTACGCGTCGGCGTTGGCCTCGTAAGCGTCGGCATTGTCGGGGTCCAGCTCACTGAGGGCATCCGCGATGTTGCGCGTCCAGACCCGCACGTTGTTGGGATCAAACCAGGTGTGCGGGTCGGCGCTGCCGCCGTCATCGCCCCGACCTTCGTGCTCGTGGTCCCCTTCGAATGCCAGAAGCTCAACGCCGTGAGAGACCGGTACGACGGGCACACCCTCGCCAGCGCTGGCTATCAGCGGATCCAGGAATAGCTCCAGCCCCGCGCCGTTGGCGAACAGCACGTGGGCATCGAATACAGCCGCCGCGTCCTGAGGGGTAGGCTCGAAGGCGTGCGGATCTGTGCCCAGTGGAAGCAGCATCGTCAGCTCGAGCAGGTCGCCTCCGACGGTGCGAACGACATCGGCGACGATGCTCGTCGTGGCGACGACCCTCAGCTTCTCGCCCTCACCGAGATCAACCGGCGACAGCGATGGCATTTCGTCGTCTGCGAATTCGCTATCGCCTTCGTGCGTCGATCCCGGCGGCTCTGCGTGCTGGCATCCAGCGACGGCCAGCGCCGCCAGGGACACGGCAATCAGAAGCGCTAGCAGTGCCGACGCCGATCCTCTCAGCTTCTCATCTCCCCCGATCATCGATATCCGCCACCTGTGATCCTCAGTGGCTATTGTAGCCAGGCGGGGCGGAGGAGCCAAGCTAAGGCACCGCCGATGGCTTTGCCCCTCCGGTTCTCGACGTATCCATAGTGGACGAAGTCGTGGGGGTCACAGACGAGGACGTGGTCGAGGCGACACGGTAGCTGGGCCGGGATCATGGCCTGCTGGTAGGCATCTCGTCCCGCGCAAACGTTCGAGCCGCCCGCCAGATGGCTGCCCGTGTTAGAGGGAACGTCGCCACAGTGCTGCCCGACGGGACCGAGCGAAACCTCAGCACGGCACTGATGTGAGGGCTAGCAGGCTCTGGCCCCAGCCTGCCAGGAGTGGCGGCCAATGACCGCCGGCGCGGCCCAAGTCAGCGTCCTGTGAGCTCAGCCAGCAGTTCGTCCCGTTCTATGCCCAGATGCCCCGCGATATCCTTGAGGATTGCATCAGGGTGCCTACCCGAAGCGACGAAAGGCGTGGGATGGTCACTTGATGCTAGCCGCCTTGAGATGTCGTGAGGCGTATGTGACTGCCCGTCTGCCGCGTAGCCCGATACCCATACCGTCTCAGTAAGCGAACAAGCTGGACACCACTGAGACCGCGCGGCAGCCTCATACAGGGACCACTTCTTCCCGAACCGCGCGCAGCCGCACCATGGTTGGCCGCTCGCCTTCCTCGAAGTGACATCGCACCGCGTCCTGGATGGCTGCCTTGAGCTCGTCCCAGGTATCGGCCTCGGCGATTATCGAGTGCCCTAGCGCTCGGCCGAAGTATCCGCCTTCAAGGGAGGGCTCAACTAGAAAGATGATCTCGCTCATGTCTATCCTCACATTCCGGCCACCGCATGCTCGGCCGTGCCTCGGTTTTGGACCGCAACGCATCGATCGGCAGAATTGGCACAATCGCCGGCGCGACAAGTTCCTGCAGCCCGCTGGCGGTCGCAATTGTCCTTCGAAGCCGTTCCAATGTCAAGACAGCAAGGGGACAACCCCTCTCCTCAGTCGCCGGGGCCTCCCGCCGAGTCTCTGAAGGGCAGGAAGACCACGCCTGTACCCGGAGGCGGTGTTTCTGTGCATATCGGTGTATCGTGGTAACCTGATATGTGTACTGGGAGGTGGTGACGGGATGAAGGCAATACCGCTCCGGTTGGAGCAATCCCAGTACGAGCGGCTGCGCTGGTTGTCATCCGTGGACAAGAAACCCGTATCTGAGATCATCCGCGAGGCAATCGACGCTCACCTGCAACAGCAGCCCGTCAACCCGGAACAGGAGTGATTCTGGGCAGAGGAGTGGCAAGCTGCTGAGCGCGAGGTAGAGGCCGAACTTGAAGCCGGGCACAACGAGACCCACGGCACGATGGCGGAGTTTCTCCGGAGCCTGGACTAGCCCCGTCAAACATCGCCGAACTCCACGCTTCGTCAGAGCATACCCGTCATTGCCAGCAGAGGTCAGAGCCCAGGCGCGAAGAGCGTTCCTGCTGTTCCAGGAGGATATGTCTCACCCCAGCGTCTCGGTCGAGCGCATCGAAGGGTATCCCGGTGTCTGGTCAGGGCGCATCAGCAGGAAGTGTCGCTGGACGTTCCACTTCGAGGAGGATCCTGACACGGGGGGGGGCGCGTCTGTGTGCACCGAGTGATCGGCGTACACGAGGACGTGTGCCGTGGGCCATCAAGTAACGGCCCGAATCGCGCGGGGCTATCTGCAGCGGGCTGCGCGTGGCCGCTGCAGGGGCTACAGAGGCGGTCGCCCCAGCTAGGCGATTCTACGGCTTTCCGGAATCTGCGTGATGAGGGTTCTCGCCTGTGGGGACCTACTCCGTCGTGGCGAGCAGAGGCCATCCTTGGAGCGCCGCTGAGGACAACGCGACCTCCATATCATCGGACGTGAGCCCACGGTAGAAGAGCGCAAAGTACTCCTCATACACGCTTGCTGGTGAAGCGAGCAGTGTGTCGACAAGGTCCTCCTGGGCATCCCCTAAGTCCGCCAGGCCTGAGACCTTTGCGAACTCGGCCAGTAGAGCATCTCGGCCAATACGATGTGCGACGGCCGCCAATGCCATCGTCGCGGGCATCTGATCCACTGCGGGAGGCGTGGCGGACGCCGCCAAGAGTGGAAGAACAGAGCTGGCGTCACCAGCC